>NZ_CAXAXY010000031.1:0-29364 GCF_963972885.1 uncultured Pelagibacterium sp.
AACAGGATCACCAGTTTCAGCAATTTCCTCTATTTTGCTGACAATAGCTAATGCCACCCAGGTTCTGGGCCTGCGGCTGGTCAAGCGCACGGTCAATCAGGACGACACCAGCGCCTATCACCTGTTTTATGGCGACGGCAAAGCTTCGCCCGGCTCCGATATCACTTTCTTTGATTGGCCCACCGCGCCCGAACAGCGCGGCACCCATTCCGTCGTGCGCACGGCATTTCGGGTCGAGGGCGAGACATCGCTTGCCTGGTGGAAGACCCATCTTGAAGCCAATGGCGTCAAGACCTCCGATATTGCCGAACGGGCCGGCCACATGGCGCTCGATTTCGAAGATCCGGAGGGCCAACGCCTGCGGCTCGTCAACGACACAAGGGCCGGCGGCGCCCAGCCCTGGGACAAGAGCCCCGTTCCCAAAGAGCGCCAGATCAAGGGGCTTGGGCCGATCACCATGAGCGTGCCCGATCTCAAGCGCTCCGAGGCCGTACTGACGGTCGTCATGAACATGCGCAAAATCCGCACCCATCCCGCGACCGACGATCAGGGCGAAATTCATGTCTTTACCATGGGCGATGGCGGTGCTTCGGCCGAGTTGCATGTTGCCGTCGAACCCGACCTGCCTTTCGCCCGGCCTGGCGCAGGTGGCGTGCACCACGTCGCTTTCCGCACGCCGGACAAAAAGCAGTTCGACCAATGGGTGGCCCGCGCCGCCCAGGCTGGCCTGCGCACCTCCGGCGAGGTCGAGCGATACTATTTCACCTCGCTCTATTTCCGCGAGCCCAACGGGATCCTTTTCGAAATCGCCACCGACGGCCCCGGCTTCGATGTCGATGAACCGATGGAAACGCTCGGCGAACACCTTGCCCTGCCCCCGTTCCTCGAACCCAAGCGTGCCCAGATAGAGGCGGGCCTCAAACCGATCGATTAATCAGAAAGGCCCGGGACACTTCCGGGCCTTTCCTTTTAGATGCCAAGGCCTGCCGCCCACTGTGACGATTGGCGCGGCAATATCCTTGGAAATTTTTCTCCCGGCCCTTTATGTCAGAGACAGCTACTCGCTCTTGGAGCGTGTCCAGACAAAGTGGATGCCACTTTACAGGTTCGGACACGCAATAAAACAAAGGTTTAGAGCCCTCGCTTTGATTCCATCAGAACGTGAACGGCTCCAGCAAGGAGAACGCCATGGCCGAGACCGAAAAGCCCAATTGGGGCAATCGCATCATCCTTCTGATTTTCGGCGCTCTGGCCGCCGTTACCATTGGCGCAACGATCGTCGCGACAATCAATGAATGGGGCGAAGGCAGCGTGGCAGGAGCCAGCGCCGTCGAAGACCTCTCGACAATAGAGCCCGGCTCTGAACCCACTGCGCAAACACCCGACGAGGTTCAGGACGCACAATAGCGCGTCGGGCGCCGCTCAGGCGACGAGCGCCGCCGGCACCGTTTCGGCAATGAACCCACCGCCCAGAACCTGTGCATCGGCGCTATCGTCGGAGTAGAGAACGCAGGCCTGGCCCGGCGCAATGCCTGTTTCCCCGGCGATCAGTGTCACATAGACCTCGCCGTCGCGAATGTTGATCACCGCTTCCTGGGGCGCCCGTGTCGAGCGCACTTTGGCTTCGAGCGCCAACCCGTTCCCATCGGCCATTTCGGCCAGGGGACGCGGCCCGAGCCAGTTAAGGTCCCGTAGCCGGACCGTATGGGCCGAAAGTGCCGCCTTGGGTCCCACCACCACCTGCTGCGTCTTCGCATCGAGCCGCAGCACGTAAAGCGGCTCACCCGAGGCAATGCCCAGTCCGCGACGCTGCCCGACAGTGTAATGGATTATTCCCTTGTGGCGCCCGAGCACCCGGCCATGCGCATCGACAATATCGCCGGGCTTTTCCGCTTCGGGCATCAGTTTCCTGATCACATCGGAATAAGAGCCCCTGGGCACGAAACAGATGTCCTGGCTGTCGCTCTTTTCGGCAACCACCAATCCCATATCGCGCGCCAGTTCCCGCGTTTCGTCCTTGGTCATGTTGCCCAGGGGAAAGCGCAGGAAATCGAGCTGACCGGCCGTTGTGGCAAACAGGAAATAGGTCTGGTCCTTGTCGCCATCGAGGGGACGCAGAAGCTGGCGCTTGCCATCGACCATCCGCGAGCGGACATAATGGCCGGTCGCAAGACAATCAGCCCCCAGATCGCGGGCCACTTCCATCAGGTCCACGAATTTGACGGACTGGTTGCACGAAACGCACGGAATTGGCGTCTCGCCCAGCGCGTAGCTTTCAGCGAACGGCTCGATCACCGCCTTTTTGAACCGTTCCTCGTAATCGAGCACATAGTGGGGAATGCCAAGGGTCGCCGATACGCGACGGGCATCGTGGATGTCCTGCCCGGCGCAACACGATCCCTTGCGGAACGTGGCTTCGCCATGATCGTAAAGCTGCAGGGTAACACCGATCACCTCATAGCCCTCACGGGCCAGAAGTCCGGCAACGACTGAAGAATCAACGCCGCCCGACATTGCGACGACGACGCGCGTTTCGCCGGGGGACCGGTCGAAACCAAGGGAGTTCACCATTTTTCTCACATCCGGTTGGGGTCAAGGGCCAGCGGACAAACCGGATGGCACTCCCATCCGGCACAATGGGCAGCTTTTACGCCCTTGTAGCGCCGACCGCAACTTAGGCCGGCATTTTTTGCCGCTTGCCCGGACAAACCTGCCGCCCGAACCCCAAAACGCATCACATACCATCATCCAAACAACTGATTTAAAAGGGAAACTGCGATACCTCCCAACTGGCATCCCTCTTGCAACGCGTTGATCGACCCATTGTGCGCACACGAGTTCGAACCAAGTGACCAACGCGATCAGCATCGGAACAAGGCCCGCTCCCGCCGCCGTCCCCGCCAAACCGGGGGCCGCGAGCCAAGCCGGTGGCGCAATCGATTTCTCCAGCCTCATCGCCCTGGGGCCATCGGCCAACACGGGCACCGGCAACCAGATCGGCACCGGCCCGGCTCGGCCCGGCCCGACCATCGACCCGCTGGCCGGGACTGAACTGGCCACCCAAATGGGAACCGAGTTGTCGACGCTGCTTGAAAAGCTGGCCGCGCTATCCGGCAAGCTCAAGGACGGTGAACCGATCGACGAAACCGATCTTGACGAGCTTCAAAACCTGCTGGCCGGAATAGAGGGCCTTCTCGATCAGGGCGCCCCCTTACCCCCGCTCGGCTCTCCCGGCCTGACGGCGCTCTCCGATCTCGCAGCTCAATTGGGTCTGGACGCCGGAGACGGTTTCGGCCCGCTCGATACCCTTGCCGCGCTCTCGGCGCGCATCGCCGACACATTGCGTGAGGACGCGCCCGAAGTCGCCGCGCGGCTGACGGCACTTGCCAAAACCCTCGACAGCCACGTGGCCGCCATCCAGAGCGCCATGGCCGACGAGCAGGCTCAGGCCACTGTCGCGGTCAGACATGTCGAAAGCGAAACCCGCCTGAACCCCGCCGCCACCATTGCCGCCCAGTCCGGCGAAACCGGCGAACCGGAAGCCTCCGACAAGCCGGCGGCCGGCGCCGCAAAAAGCGATGCTTCCGCCGGTCCCGAACGCTCGCTCGTTCAGGGTGGGCAAACGTCTCAGTCGCCATCGGGCAACGAAGCCAGATCGAGCGCGCAGCAAAATGGTGCAGCCGGCGGTCCGGCTGCCACCGCGCCGCAGGAAAACGTCGAAACCCCCGATGGGCTCACCATCCAGCCCGGCCAATCCCAGCCATCGACATCGGGTCCAACGGCACTGGCGCGCCCCGAAGCGGCGCTCTATCAGCGCCCCGAAGCGCAGATCAATCTGCCCCACATTGCCGCCGAGATTTCCCGTCACGTTCAGAACGGCGTCAACCGCTTTGAAATCCGGCTCAACCCGCCAGAGTTGGGCCGCATCGACGTGCGCATGGAAATGGACAATTCCGGCAATGTTGTCGCCCGTCTCGCCGTCGAGCGCAGCGAAACCCTCGACCTGCTCCAGCGCGACCAGCGCGCTCTTGAACGCGCCCTGGCCGACGCCGGGCTCGATGCAAGCAAGACCGAGCTGGAATTTTCGCTCGGCCAGCAAAGTGGCGGCAATGACGGAAACGATACCGAGCGCACTCCCTGGCGCATGAGTGTCATCGATCCTGCATCTCAATCATCTCAAGGCCCGGCGGCGCTGTCCGACCCGGCCGGCTCCGCATATGGCTATGCACGGCTCGATGCCGTAAACCTCTGGGTATAAGGACCTAAAGCTATGGTCGATTCCGTCTCAGGCACATCAACAACATCGGGCTCTGATCTCGGCAACAGCCGCAAGACCATTGCCGACAATTTCGACACCTTCCTGCAGCTTCTGACCACCCAGCTCAAGAACCAGAACCCGCTCGAGCCGCTCGATACCAACCAGTTCACCCAGCAGCTGGTGCAGTTCACCTCGGTCGAACAGCAGCTCAAGACCAATGAATTTCTCGAAGCGATGATGCAGTCTTCGCAGAATTCAAACAACGCCCAGGCGGTAAGCTATGTCGGCAAGACCGTCACCGCCTCGGGGGCGACCACCGACCTTGTCGATGGTGTGGCAAACTGGGTTTACCGCGTCGATGCGGCAGCCGAAAACACCAACATCACCATCAAGGACGCTGCCGGCAACGTCGTCTATACCGAAAATCTGTCGCTCGAGGCGGGCACAGACCAGATCGTTTGGGACGGCACCACCTCGAGCGGCACCAAGCTCAACTCGGGCCAGTTCACGATCACCATCGACGCCCGCGATGGCGATGGAAAATATGTTCCCGTGACCACCGAGATGCAGGGTGTTGTCGAAGGCGTCGACGTCAGCGGCTCCGAACCCTATATCCTGATCGGCGATCTGCGCATTCCGCTCTCTTCGATCTCCGCCGTTCGCTCGACGAACGCCGAGCCGACGCCCGATCCGGAAACGCCCGAGACCGAGCAGGAAGCGGCCTGAAGTCCCTCTCACGCCTATCCCATTGAATTTGCTGCACACACGTCGTGAGCGCGTGCGTTTTGCCCTCGCATTCTGCATGCCATCTTAACCGGTTGTAAGTTTCCGCTTAGCCAATTTTTAAGCCACCCGCGCTAGTGTAAGCGCTGGTTATGGTCAGGTTGAGTAGAGAGTAAAATGACCGTCCAAATGCGTCCGCGCGTGAAATACGTGATAGGTCCCGATGGCAGTCCGCTGACCATTGCCGACCTGCCGCCTCCGAATACGAAGCGTTGGGTCATCCGCCGCAAGGCTGAGGTCGTCGCCGCCGTTCGTGGTGGGCTTTTGAGTCTCGAAGAGGCTTGTGAGCGCTATACCCTGAGCGTCGATGAATTCCTCAATTGGCAAGCCGCCATCGACAAGCATGGTCTTGCCGGGCTGCGAACCACCTGGATTCAGCACTATCGGGAAGGCTGAACGCCGGCGTTCAGCACACGTTTTCGCGCCTTCAAAATCAAAACCCGCTACGGTCTCCGTGGCGGGTTTTGTGCATTCCCCCGACTTTTCCCACACCCCGGACCGGCAAAAATTGCCGTTTTTGCATTGTGGGAGAGTTGGTTAACACCTTGTTTACCATAGGCTAGGCATATTTTGCCCAGTGGGCTCGGTGATTTGTTTTACGCCGTATTCCAAGGTGCAACCGCGCAGGATGCGCCAACAAAGCGAACGACTAGGCTTAAGGGTGCTGCGTGAATCAATTGGGGGAACTGCTGGGCAAGCTCGGCGTGGCGCGCATCGCCGCGATGGCCGTCGTAGCGGTCATGATACTGGGTTTTTTCGCCTTCATCATGGTTCGCTCGACCACCCCTCAACTCGCCCCCCTCTACACCAACCTCGAATTTGACGATTCCGCCGCCATCATCGCCGAACTGGGCGGCATGGGCATTCCCTACGAAATCCGCAATGAAGGCGCGACCCTCCTCGTCCCGCGCGACCAGATCACCACGATCCGCATGTCGCTGGCCCAGGACGGCCTGCCGGCCCGCGGTCAGGTCGGCTACGAAATCTTTGACAACCAGTCGACACTCGGCGCCACAAGCTTCGTCCAGAACATCAATCACATTCGCGCCCTTGAGGGCGAACTGGCCCGCACCATCGGCGGGCTCAGCCGCGTCCAGAGCGCCCGGGTTCACCTTGTGCTGCCCGAACGTGAACTGTTTCGCCGCGACATCCAGGAGGCCTCCGCCTCGATCGTTCTGACCGTCCGCGGCCAGCTCTCGGCCGGCGAAATTCGCGCGGTCCAGCATCTGGTAGCGTCCGCCATCGAAGGCCTGTCACCCAACGCGGTCTCAATCGTTGACAGTTCGGGCTCACTTCTGGCGTCGGGAACCGGCGAAGGTGAAGTTTCGATCACCGCGCAGGCGGTGGAAGAGCGGACCCTTGGCGTTGAAACCCGCATGCGTACGCGGCTCGAAGAATTGCTGGCATCGGTCGTCGGTCTCGGCCGGGCCCGGGTCCAGGTCTCGGCCGAACTCGACCTCAACCGTTCCACCCGCACCTCCGAAACCTTCGACCCGGACGGACAGGTGGTCCGCTCCACCCAGATGGTCGAAACCGGCGACCAGTCGAACGGTCCTGGTGGTGCGGGTCAGGTGACCGTTGCCAACGAATTGCCCGGTGCATCCGAGCAGGGCGGCGAAGGCGGCACGCAAAGCTCCTCGTCCTCGCTCGAGGAAACACTCAATTACGAAATCTCCTCGACCACCGAAACCGAAGTCACCGAGGCCGGATCGATCAAACGCATGTCGGTCGCCGTTGTGGTCGATGGCGTCTATACCTACGACGCGGCAGGCAATGCGATCTATGAACCGCGCCCGCAGGCCGAACTCGATCAGATCACCGCGCTGGTGCGCACCGCCATGGGCTATGACGCCGATCGCGGCGACCAGATCGAGGTCGTCAACATGCAGTTTGCGGAGCGCCCCGGCATCGAAGCGGGCACCGCCGAGCCGGGTCTGTTCGAATTCAGCCGCGACGATCTGATGAAATTTGCCGAGATGGCAGTGACCCTGCTCATTGCGCTGGCTCTCGTACTGTTCGTCATGCGCCCGCTGGTCAAAAAGGTCCTGGCCCCCGAACCCAAGCCGCTTGCCCTGCCCGAAGCCGCGAGCGTCCCTGCCGAATACAAGGAACCCCAGGAAGACCCCTTGGCCGAAGCCCGCTCCCGCGAGGCCGCGACCGAAGCATGGATGGAAACCGCAAAATCGCTCGGCGAATCCCAGGTCAAGGCCCTCAAGATGGTCGGCGAACTGGTCGAAGAAAGCCCCAAACAGGCTTCACTGATTATCCGTGACTGGCTGAGCGAGGCTGCATAGGACCACCATGGCTCTAACTGAACCCAACGCACAACCGAACGGCGGCGCCGCCAAAGGGCTCCAGGTCGGTGACGACGCCACCCAGCGCCAGATGCGCGGCGACGAAAAGGCTGCGGCGCTCCTTTTGGCGCTCGGCCCCGATTTCGGTCGCCCCATCCTTGAAGAACTCGATGAAGTCGAGATCAGGACACTTTCGCGCGCCATGGTGCGTCTTGGCCCCATAACCCAGCAGATGCTCGACGAACTGCTGGCCGAATTCATCATGGGCGTCTCTTCGACCGGCACCATGGCCGGCAATTCCGACACCACCGAACGCCTGTTGCTGTCCTTTCTGCCCCAGGACCGCGTCGAACAGATCATGGAGGAAATCCGCGGGCCCGCCGGGCGCAACATCTGGGAAAAACTTTCCAACGTTCAGGAAGATATCCTCGCGAGCTATCTCAAGAACGAATACCCCCAGACCATCGCCGTGGTCCTCACCAAGATCTCCCCTGATCACGCCTCGCGCGTGCTCGCGGTGTTGCCCGAAGAACTCGCGCTCGACGTTGTCCAGCGCATGCTCTCGATCGACCCGGTGCAAAAGGAAATCCTCGAAAAGATCGAATCGACCCTGCGCACCGAATTCATGTCGACGCTGTCCCACACACAGCGGCGCGACAGCCACGAGCAGATGGCCGACATCTTCAATGCTTTCGATCGCCAGACCGAGGCGCGCTTCATGACGGCACTCGAGGACCAGAGCCGCGACAGCGCCGAGCGCATCAAGGCCCTCATGTTCACCTTCGATGACCTCACCCGCCTCGAATCCGCCGCCATCCAGACCCTGCTGCAGAATTTCGACAAAAAGGAAATGGCCTTGGCCCTCAAGGGCGCATCCGACGCGGCCCGAGAGTTCTTCTTTGCCAACATGTCCACCCGCGCCGCGGGCATGATGCGCGACGACATGGAAACCATGGGCGCCGTCCGCCTCAAGGACGTCGACGAAGCACAGTCCCGCCTCGTCAACACCGCCAAGGACCTGGCGGCCCGCGGCGAGATCGTCATCAACAAGGGCAAGGCTGATGAGGAGATGATCCTGTGAGTGTCGCCCACAAATTCACCTTCGATCTGGACCTGGCGCACAAGCCGCCCGCCAGCAAGACCATGCCCGAATCCGAGTTCGAGCAGATGGTCGCCGCAGCGCGCGAAGAGGGCTACCGGCAGGGCCTCGCCGCCGGACAATCGAGCGTTGAAGCGCAATCGGCGACCGCACTTGCCAAATCCGCCGAAAAGCTGGCCAACCAGGTCGCCCAGATGGTCCAGACCATCGAAGACTACGAAAAGCTTCATCTGGGTCAATCTGTCGGGCTCGCCGCATCGGTCGGGCGCAAGCTCGCCGCCCACCTGATTGCCCGCGAACCACAGACCGAGCTGGCAGCGCTGCTATCCGAATGCATGGCCTCGCTCGAAGCGGCGCCGCACCTCGTCATCCGCTGCCATCCCGACCTTTGCGACGCCATGAAGGCCATCGCTGAAGAGCGCATGAAGGTTTCGGGATTTGCCGGCCGCCTCATCGTTCTTGGCGATCCCGAAATCCGCATGGGCGACGGCAGGCTCGAATGGGCCGATGGCGGGCTGGTGCGCGACATCAACGCCATATCCAGTGAAATCAACACCCGCATCTCCGCCTATCTGGCGGCCCGCGGCGCCGAGCAGGGAGACTGATCCATGGCCGATGGCGACGACGATATCCAGACCGCACCCGACGGCATCTCGTTTGAGGAAATGCTGGCCGAGGTCGACCAGGACGACGCCAGCAACGACGAAAAGAGCGCTGCCGACCTCGAGGCCGTCTTTGACGTCCCCGTGCGCCTTTCGGTGGTTCTGGGCAGAACCAGAATGCCGGTGGCAAAGCTTTTGAAGATGGACATCGGCACGGTGGTCGAACTCGACCGGCAGGTTGGCGAAGCCATTGATATCTATGTCAACGACCGCCTCGTCGCCCGCGGCGAGATCGTGCTTGTTGAAGGACGCCTTGGCGTCACCATGACCGAAATTATCAAGGCCGGCTAAACCCTTAGTCCGCCGGCAAGGAGACCACACCCATGCGCTTACTGATTATCGGCGCCCTCGAAGGACAGCTCAGCCAGGCCTCCAAGATGGCCATGGATGGTGGCGCCAAGGTCGCCCACGCCGCCACCATAGAGATCGCCCTGGCTTCCCTGCGGTCAGGCAAGGGTGCCGATCTGCTGCTGGTCGACGTCATGGTCGATATCCCAGCGCTGATCGCCGCTCTCGACGCCGAGCGCATCGCCATACCGGTTGTCGCCTGCGGCACCGAAACCAATGCCGCCGCCGCCGTCAACGCCATCCGCGCCGGGGCAAAGGAATACATTCCTCTGCCCCCGGACGCCGAACTGATCGCCGCGGTCATCGCTGCCGTCGCGCGGGAAAGCTCGGACTTTCTCTATCGCGACCCCGCCATGGCCAAGGTCGTCAAGCTCGCCGACCAGATCGCAGGCTCGGACGCCTCGGTTCTCATCACCGGCGAGAGCGGCACCGGCAAGGAGATCATGGCCAAATATCTCCACGCCCGCTCCAAGCGGGCCAACCGGCCATTCATCTCCATCAACTGCGCGGCGATCCCCGAGCATCTGCTCGAATCCGAGCTGTTCGGCCATGAAAAGGGCGCCTTTACCGGCGCCGTTGCCCGCCGGGTCGGCAAATTCGAGGAAGCCAATGGCGGCACCCTTCTCCTCGACGAAATCTCGGAAATGGATTTTCGCCTGCAGGCCAAGCTCCTGCGCGCCATTCAGGAACGGGTTATCGATCGCGTCGGCGGCACCAAGCCGGTTCCTGTCAATATCCGTATCCTTGCCACCTCCAACCGCGAGCTTGCAACCGAGGTCAAGGAAGGCCGCTTCCGTGAAGATCTGCTGTTCCGGCTGAACGTCGTCAATCTCAAGCTCCCGCCGCTGCGCGATCGCCCCGGTGACATCGTCGCCCTGTCCGACCATTTCGTCGCCCGCTATTCGGCGGCCAACGGCCTTTCCCAGCGCATCCTGTCCCAGGCGGCGCGAGAGGAATTGCTGCGCGCGCCGTGGCAGGGCAATGTCCGCGAACTCGAAAACACCCTTCACCGCGCCGTGCTGCTCTCGTCGGGCGATGTTATCGAACCTGATGCCATCCGCATGCCCGACGGCACGGGGCTCTCCGATGCTGTGGCCAGCCATTCGCTTGCCAGCCAGGCGGCCGCCGCTGCGGACGCCGTGGCCCGCTCGATGGTGGGCCGCACCGTGGCCGATGTGGAACGTGACCTGATTATCGATACGCTCGGCCATTGCCTGGGCAACCGGACCCACGCCGCCAACATACTGGGCATCTCGATCCGGACGCTGCGCAACAAGCTCAACCAATATGCCGATGAGGGGGTGGATATCCCCGCTCCCGGCAGTGACTTCGGTTTAGCGCCAAACAAGCGCTATAGCGCCGCATGACAATCGCGGCGCCCCTCCCGCCGGCTGCCCCGCCCCATCATGGGCCGGGCCGCGGCGTGGGGGCTGCCGCGGCTCCCCACCTGCCCAACCTATCGGGAAGCACGCGCCAGACGATGACCGAAACGACCGCCCCATCTGCCCCTGGCCCTTTGGGCCGCATCAACGAGATCGTCGAGATCATCCGCCAGTCCAATGCCGGGCTGGCGGTTGGCGTTGTGATTATCCTGGCCGTCCTCATCCTGCCGATGCCGGCCATGTTGCTGGACATTCTTCTGGCATTCTCGATGGTCTTTTCGGTCATGATCCTGATGACCGCGCTGTTCATTCAGACGCCGCTCGAATTTTCGGCCTTCCCCACGGTGCTTCTGGTCTCGGCCATGTTCCGGCTGGCGCTCAACCTCGCCTCGACCCGCCTCATTCTTGCCGACGGGCATGAAGGAACCGCGGCGGCCGGCAACGTCATCGAAGCCTTCGGCAATTTCGTCACCCGCGGCAATTTCATCATCGGGGTGATCGTTTTTGCAATCTTGCTGATCGTCAATTTCATCGTCATCACCAAGGGCTCGGGCCGCATCGCCGAAGTCGCCGCCCGTTTCAACCTCGACGCCATGCCCGGCAAACAGATGGCGATCGACGCCGATTTGTCCGCAGGGCTGATCGATGAGGTGGACGCAAAGAACCGCCGCAAGACCCTCGAAGACGAAAGCTCGTTCTTCGGCGCCATGGACGGCGCGTCCAAATTTGTACGCGGCGACGCTATCGCCGGCCTGCTCATCACCTTCATCAACGTTATCGCCGGCATCATCATCGGCATGATGCAGATGGGGCTGACCATCCAGGAAGCCAGCTCGAACTATTCGCTCCTGACCATCGGCGACGGTCTAGTCAGCCAGATCCCGGCGCTGATCGTTTCCACCGCCGCCGGCATTCTGGTCTCCAAGGCCGGCATTTCCGGTTCGGCCAACCAGGCCCTCTCTACCCAGTTCACCTCCTACCCCGTTGCGCTGGGCATGAGCGCGGCCGTCATGTTCGCCATGGCGCTGGTTCCCGGCATGCCACTGATCCCGTTCGTGACCCTTGGCAGTGCCGTCGGCTACCTCGCCTGGACATCGGCCAAAAAACTCAAGGCCAAAAAAGCGGTCGCCGATCAGGAACAGGTGGTCGAACAGGCCCGCCAGACCGCCGCGGCTCCAACCGAGGCACCGATCACCGACAGTCTCAAGATCGACGAACTCAAGCTCGAACTCGGCTATGGCCTGCTCAGCCTCGTCAAGGAAGACGATTCAGGGACCGACCGGCTCACCGAGCAGATTAAGGCCCTGCGCCGTCAGCTTGCCACCGAACTCGGGTTCGTGATGCCCGCCGTGCGCATTCTCGACAACATGCAGCTCGAGCCCAACATCTACAAGATCAAGATCAAGGAGGTCGAAGCAGGCCATGGCGAAGTCCATGCCTCCCAGCTGATGGTCATGGACCCCTATGGCAACAAGATCACCCTGCCCGGCCAGCACACGGTCGAGCCGACCTTCGGCCTGCCCGCTGCCTGGATCGACGCCGCGCTGCGCGACGAGGCCGAGGTGCAGGGCCTGACCATCGTCGATCCCTCGACCGTGATCTCGACCCACCTCACCGAAGTACTCAAGGCCAACACCGCCGATCTGTTGAGCTATGCCAATGTCCAGTCGCTGCTCTCCGGTCTCGACAAGGATCAGCAAAAGCTGGTCGAAGACATCGTTCCCTCGCTGATTTCCGTTTCGGGCATCCAACGCGTGCTCCAGGGTCTTCTTGCCGAACGCGTCTCGATCCGCGATCTGCCCACCATTCTCGAAGGCGTGGCCGAAATCGCCGGCTCGGCCCGCAGCACTGCCCAGATCATCGAGCATGTCCGCGCCCGTCTTGCCCGCCAGATCTGCGCGGCCAATCTGGGCATGGATGGCAATTTGCCGCTGCTCACCCTCTCGCCCAACTGGGAGCGCGATTTTGCCGAAGCGATGATGGGCGAAGGCGAGGAACGTCACCTCGCCATGGCACCGTCAAAGCTCCAGCAATTTATCGCCGGCATCCAGAACGGGTTCGAAAACGCCGCCCAGATGGGCGAAATCCCGGTCCTGATCACATCGCCCCACATCCGCCCGCATGTACGTGCCATCATCGAACGCTTCCGCCCCCAGACGGTCGTCATGAGCCAGAACGAAGTCCACCCGCGCATCAGGCTGCGCACCGTGGGCAGCATCTAGAATGCGCTAAACAAGGAACCGAGCGCCGTCGGGGGCGTTGCAGCAGCGAACGCCATCGGAGGCAGCAATGCGCCTTTTTACCTGCCCCAATTGCCGTCAGACCGTCTATTTCGACAACAGCGCCTGTGGCCAGTGCGGCACGGCGATCGGCTACGACCCCGCGACCAATCAGATGGTCGCCATTTCCCAGTCCGCCCCCTATTGCGCCAATGCCGATCATGGCGCCTGCAACTGGATTGCCCCCACTGGCGGCTTTTGCAGGGCCTGCCGTCACAACGAGACGGTTCCCGACATCTCCGATGTCCGCAATCTCTCCGATTGGCAGACACTTGAGCGCGCCAAAAAGCGTCTGTTCTATAGTCTCATCCGCCTCAACCTGCCCCTGATAACCAAGGACGAGGACAGCCATCGCGGCCTCGCCTTCAATTTTCTTGCCGATACCGGCGGCGAAACGATAATGACCGGCCACAACAAGGGCGTGATCACCATAGCGCTCGCCGAAGCCGACGACGCCGAGCGCGAAAAACGCCGTACCGAAATGGGAGAGCCATACCGCACGCTGCTCGGTCATTTCCGGCACGAGACGGCCCATTACTACTGGGATCTTCTGGTCAGCGGCACCGATTGGCTTGAGCGCTGCCGCGCGGTGTTCGGCAATGATGCTGCAAATTACAATGAAGCGCTCAAAATTCACTACGCCAATGGCGCACCACCCGACTGGCCGCAGCGCTTCGTGTCCACATACGCCAGCTCCCACCCCTGGGAGGACTTCGCCGAAACCTGGGCACATTACCTCCACATCGCCGATACGCTCGAGACGGCGCGAAGCCTTGGCGTATCGACCGAACCGATGCGTGACCGGTCCGGCGAGCTTTCGGCCGACATCGATTTCGATCCCTACCGCACGAGCGACACTCAGGCTCTGACCGAAGCCTGGGTGGGGGTCAGCGTCATGCTCAACGAACTCAATCGCTCAATGGGGCTGCCTGACGCCTACCCCTTCGTTCTGTCCGATCCGATCGTTGGAAAGATCGATTTCATCGCCAAACTGGTTCACGACGGGCGGAACTGAAAAGGGAGGCCGGGAGCCTCCCTTTCATCTGGAGTATTTCTGCTTTTCTTCGAATCGCTAAAATCCTCTAGATCTTTATTTTGTCGCGTGTCCGAACCGCAAAACCGTTTCCACTTTTGCTGGACACGCTCTACTGGGCCGGAGCGCTGACCCCGCTGGGTGTCGTATCGAGCGCCTCAATGTGCTCGACGGTGTCATAAACTCTCTGATCGAGAATCCCCTGCCGCTTGGCAACAATGGTCGGCACCAGCGCCTGTCCCGCGACATTGACCGCGGTGCGGCCCATATCGAGGATCGGGTCGATGGCCAGCAACAGCCCCACACCCTCCAGCGGCAGGCCCAGCGTGGAAAGCGTCAGGGTCAGCATGACCGTCGCACCCGTCAGGCCCGCCGTTGCCGCCGAACCGATCACCGACACAAACACGATCAGCAGATATTCCTGCAAACCGAGCTGGATGCCGAAAAACTGTGCCACGAAGATCGCCGAAATCGCCGGATAGATCGAAGCACACCCATCCATTTTTGTCGTCGAGCCCAGCGGCACGGCAAAGCTCGCATACTCACGCGGCACGCCCAGATTTTTCTCGGTGACGCGTTCGGTAATCGGCATGGTGCCCACCGACGACCGCGACACGAAAGCAAACTGGATGGCCGGCCATGCGCCCTGGAAATAGCGGATCGGGTTGAGCCCGTGAACGGTGAGCAGCGTCGGATAGACAATCAGCAACACGATGGCCAGCCCGATATAGATCGCCGCCGCGTACCAGCCAAGCTGGGCCAGCGTTTCCCAACCATAGACAGCCACGGCATTGCCCAGCAGCCCCACTGTGGCAATGGGGGTCAGCCGGATGATCCACCACAACAGCTTGTGGATGACCTTGAGAAACGAGCGGTTGAATTCGAGGAACGGTTTTGCCGCATCGCCCACCTTGAGCGCGGCAACACCCACCGCGATGGAAATCACGAGGATTTGCAGCACATTAAAGCTCAGGCTCGTGGACGCCCCGCCATCGCTGACGCGCGTCGAGGCCTGCAGGCCAAGGATGTTGGAGGGGATGAGACCGGTGAGAAAATCGAGCCAGGACCCCGAACGTGCAGGCGCGCGGGCAGCGGCGTCGGTCACTGCCGTATTGAGCCCCGGCTGAATGATGAGACCCAGCGCAATCCCGATCAGAACGGCGATGAGTGCCGTGATCGCGAACCACAAAAGGGTTTGCCAGACGAGACGTGCCGCATTGTTGAGTTCGCGCAGATTGGCAATCGAGGCCACTATGGCCGTAAAGATCAGGACCGGCACGATGGTTCGAAGCAGTTGCACGAAGCTCGAGCCCACTGTCGAAAGCGTTTGCACAAGCCAGTTGGGGCCGGCGTCGGTTGGTCCCATCTGCCGGGCGATCAGACCCAGCAGCAGACCGACAACCAGGGCCAGCAATACCTGGAATCCGAAATTGGTGTAGAGCGGGCCCTTAGGCTTCCGCGCCACGGATTGGGAAATTGGGGATGACATTATTTGCCTCGTATTCGATGACCGCGAAATAGACGCGATGCATAAGTATTAGGCAAAATCTACGCCCACCGATCGCGGACGCCAAGGTCTGGGCATGCTGCCGCTGGTGCCCCGGAGGAAATATCCTCCCGCCATTTCGTCAGACTGTGGAATGAAACCTACTGCGCCGCCCGATCGCGCATGGCGAGCATGCGGTCCGATACCGTGCCGCCGGACGATGCCTTGTCGCGGGGATCGAGCTCTTCCACATCGAGACTGTCGGCGGCGAACTTGCGGACCTTGTCGAAAAGGCTTTCGGTCATGGCCGGACCGTCTTCGGCGTCCCCGGCGTAAACCAGCCTGGACACGTCCGAAGCTATGGCTTCGAGTTGCGAGCGAAGCGCCTCGGCGTCGAACCGTTCAGTGTCCCAATCGTTCATGATGGCCTCCTCGAGCCCGACAACCGCGGTCCGGAGCAATTCGCTCTGCTCGGCCTGGGAAAAATCTTCGGCCAGGAGCCGACGTGAACCGTCCGTATGTGTTACCTGCCCGTCAGCCGCCGATTCGCTGAGCAACGCGTTGAGACGGTTCTCGGCTCCCGAAATCCGCGCTTCGGCCCGGCGCAACTGGACACGCGCCTCGCTTTCGGGATCGTTCTGGGACAGCGTATCGCGCAGCATGGCGATCGCTTCGTCCTTGAGCCCGCTCTTTTTCTTTTTTTCAAGACGCGCCAGAAGCATGCGGGTCTGGTCTTCGAGATAACCGTTGCGCTGGCGCTCGATATTGAGCGCCGTCAGCAAATCCTCGACATCGGAACGGTAATCTCCGGTCAGCTGCTCGGCTGTAACGGCCTCGCCCTCATCGGGCATGAGCTCGGGGTCGATATCGGAATAATCCACATCGGACTGGCGGAGCCGTGCGGCAAGCGCCGCAGAGTCGCGCTCTATGTCGCGGATTCGGGCCACCAGTTCCTGCTCACGCGTCTGGAGCGACCCGATGGCCGCGAACTGCTCGTCGCGCTCGGTGCGCAGCGCCGCCAGTTCGCTCATCGCCGCATCCAGCGCCACCACGTTCCCCGAAATCTGGTTGCGCAGCGCGTCGATCTTGAGCTGATGCTTGCGGAGCGTAATGGCGAATTCAGCCCGCAGCTTGTCCTTGTCGGCGCGGAATTCGGCAAGCGTGACCGGGGTTGCCGCTTCGATCCGGCGCTTGGTCAGACGAACGGCGCGGCGCCAGAACGCCGGGCCGACGGCGATGGCAAACAGGGCCGCCGCAAGGAAGCCGAGCGTGAAATACATCGCATTTTCAATGACCATACGCCTCTCCCCTGGCGGGAAGCCCTGCCCATACTATGCCGCCGGGAAGCCCCCGACGCCACACCCTGTTGCAGGTAACCTTACTCGATCAAATCCGAAGCGTCATCTCACAGCTGTGACATGACCTGGACACCTCTCGCCCATCGGAACTGGTTGAGATCAGAATGGGTTCCAGGTCGGCTCGCGCGTGAAATTGAGATAGCCAACGGCAACGCCTGCCCGCAGCCCGACACCCGAGCTGATCGGCACCACGTAGACATCGTCGAGTTTGAGCGCCGTCATGCCGATGCCACCAACCGCAAAGATCGATCCCTCGACGCCCGGATAGCGGTCATAGATCGATTCCACCGAAGGCAGGTTGTAGACGAGCATCATCACCCGGCTGCCGTCGGCACCGATGTTGAGCCCCAGGCTCGGGCCCTGCCAGAACACCTGATGGGTCCCCGCATTGCGCGTATACATTGTCCCGTCGCCATATTTGGCGCCGATGAACAGGGCCCCGCCACCCTCCTGGCCCAGAATATAGGCGTTTGGCTGGCCATACTGCTCGAAAGCCTGCTCGATCACCGAGGCCAGCCCCTGGGCAACGGACCCGAAGAACTGGTGCCCGGCCGAAAGGATTTCGTCGCTCGAATAGGTGTCCGACAGCGATCCCTGTTGGGCGTTGGCCGGCGCAGAGCCCAGGACAAGGCCCAGACCGAGAACCAGTGCTGCCAAGAAGCGATTCATCATCAAATTACATGCTCCCACTTCGCGCGTAAAAAATTCGCGATATGCGTCCCGGTTAACCAAGGCCAAACGGCCCTGCGCTAGGATCGACCAGTCCGCCCCCAACAGCATAGCGGTTCATTGAGCGATAATGCGGCAAATAGGTAAACAAATCTTAACCCTTACAAAGTCTTACACGACTTTCTGCCTGCTTTTTCTCGCCCTGTGCTTTGCCACGGCGGCCCCCGCGCAGGAAAAGTCCATTATCACCAACGCTCTGACCGGCGTGGCGCTGTCGGGATTCGATCCCGTGGCCTATTTTACCGAGGATGCCGCCCTGCAGGGTACTCCAGTCAACGAATTGGAGTGGAACGGGGTTTCCTGGTACTTCGTCTCCGCCGCCAACCGGGACATATTCGCCGCAAACCCGGAAATCTACGCGCCGATTTTCGGGGGCCATTGCGCCATGGCCATGGCCCGGGGACATCTTTCCGACGGCAATCCCCAGATTTTCCGTATAATCGGAGGACGGCTTATGCTGTTTTATTCCATCGGCAACCGCGCCGCCTTCGATATGGCGCCGGGCACCGCGCTGGCCACGGCGGCCGTCAACTGGGAGGCATTGCCCGACCGGCGTGCCGCCCAACATCGTTAGAGCTGGGCGACCGCACGACAAACTTGGCGTTGCCCTGCCCCACTTGCACAGTAAAGTGCTTTGAAAATTGATTCGAACAACGAAAAGCGAGAATTTGGCCATGACGAGCATTGTCGAACTAAGCGCGCCGGACCTTGCCGCATTGCTGTGCTCGCGTGTCTGCCACGACCTCATCAACCCCGTGGGCGCCATTGGCAATGGTCTTGAAGTGCTTGCCGACCCCACCCAGGTCGACATGCAGACCTTCGCCAAGGAACTGATCGAAAATTCGACCCGTCAGGCCCGCGCCAAGCTCGAATTCGCCCGCCTGGCCTTTGGCGCATCCTCGACCGCCGGCACCGAGATCGATACCCGCGAGGCCGATCGGGTCGCAACGCTTCTGATGGCCGGGGAAAAGGCCGACCTCGACTGGAAGGTCTCTCCCATGCTTTTGCCCAAGAACAAGGCCAAGCTGTTGCTCAACATGCTGCTGATCGCCACCCAGGGCGTTCCGCGCGGCGGCACGGTGACCGTCGAGGTGGAAGGCGAGGCAGGAGCCGAGAATTTCACCATCACCGCCACTGGCCCGAAAACCCTCATTCCAAATGCGGTGCAGGGCCTTCTTGCCGGCACGCCCGAAGAAGGCAGTGTCGACGCCCGCGGTATCCAGCCGTTTTACACCGGTGTGCTGGCCCGTCTGTCGCATATGGGGCTCAATCTTGCCCTCGACGGCGAAATCCTGCGCTTCACCGCCGATCCGCTCTCCCATACGATCGACTAGCCTGCCCGGCCCTGAGTGAGCCCAAATGGAGGACCGCGCCAGCAAAAATGGCGCACCTTTTCCATTCGCTAACCATTGTGGCGGTAAACTCATGGCGATCCCGGGCGCAAATCAGCCCGGAAGCTGAGGGACGGGCTCATGAAATCGTGTCTGATCGTTGACGATTCCAGCGTCATCCGCAAAGTCGCGCGGCGTATTCTAGAAGACATGGATTTCATCGTCGACGAAGCCGAGGACGGGCAGGAAGCGTATGAAAAATGCGCCCAGGAAATGCCCGACGTCATCCTGCTCGACTGGCAGATGCCGATCATGAGCGGACTTGAATTTCTCAAGACCCTGCGCGGCTATAATGGCGGCGACAAGCCAAAGATCGTCTATTGTCTGGCCGAACGCGACATCGGCCACATCGCCATGGCCCGCAAGGCCGGCGCCAACGACCACATGCTCAAGCCCTTCGACCAGCAGATGCTGGAATCCAAGTTCCAGCCCTTCGTCTAGGGCACCGGGCTGGGAGATCGGCGCTACACACATGTGTGTGACGGGGCATGCCGCATCATCGCAAATTGCTGTATGCTCAATCCGTTGCGTTGCGCATACTGGTAACGCTCCGTGCAGCGCGGTGTGCCCGCGCCCGGGGGAAATGCGAGGCACCGCGCTCCTTGTGAACCGAGGAGATAAGCATGCCCGTGTCTTCCAACCCCGCCCTTGCCCAATCCCACACGTCCGAACGCGCCATCCGCACGATCTCGACCGGCGACGTTTTCAACGCCCTCGGCAAGGGCGTTTCCGATTTCTGGCGCCATCCATCCCATTACCTGTTTCTGGCTCTCATCTATCCCGCAGTCGGCATCGTGCTCGCCGTCTGGAGCGCCGGTGGCGCGACGTTTCCCCTGCTCTATCCCTTGGCGGCCGGGTTTGCGCTGATCGGCCCACTCGCCGCCATCGGTCTCTATGAGCTCAGCCGGCGCCGAGAACAGGGCGAAGACGACAGCCCCCGTCACGCCTTGAGCGTGCTCAAACACCCTGCGATCGGTTCGATTGTCATTCTGGGCGCAATGCTGGCCGTGGTCTTCGCGCTCTGGCTCACCGCGGCCAATGCCGTCTATGATGCCCATTTCGGGGCAAACCCGCCCGCAACGCTGATCGCGCTGCTCATCGAGACCTTCACCACGGCGCGGGGCTGGAGCCTTCTGGTCTGGGGCAATCTTGTCGGGCTCGGCTTTGCCTTTGTCGTCCTCGCCACAACGGCAATCGCGTTCCCGTTGCTCGTCGATCGCGGCGGAAGTGCTGGCGAAGCGGTTGCCGTTTCAGTGCGCGCCTTCACCACCAACCCGGTTCAGATGACAATTTTCGGTCTCGTGGTCGCGGTCACGCTCTTTGTCGCATCGATCCCGCTCTTTGTCGGCCTTGCCCTCGCTCTGCCCATGCTCGGACACGCGACCTGGCACCTCTACCGCAAGCTGGTGATCTGAGCCCGCAACGAACAAGGCCCGTGCGAGGGGGATCGCACGGGCCTTTGAATTCAGCAGACTTGTCAGGGCCGATCAGGCGCTCTCGGCCAACTCGTTTTCGTCGGGCTCACGCAGCACATAGCCGCGGCCCCAGACGGTCTCGATATAGTTCTTGCCGGCCGTGGCCACCGAAAGCTTCTTGCGCAGCTTGCAGATGAACACGTCGATGATTTTCAGTTCCGGCTCGTCCATCCCGCCATAGAGATGGTTGAGGAACATTTCCTTGGTGAGCGTCGTACCCTTGCGCAGCGAGAGCAACTCGAGCATCTGGTATTCCTTGCCCGTCAGGTGCACGCGCTGACCACCAACTTCGACGGTCTTGGTGTCGAGGTTGACGGAAAGATCGCCGGTGTTGATGACCGACTGCGCATGGCCCTTGGACCGGCGCACGATGGCGTGAATGCGGGCGACCAGTTCGTCCTTGTGGAACGGCTTGGTCATGTAATCGTCGGCGCCGAAGCCCAGACCGCGTACCTTATCTTCGATCCCTGCCAGACCTGAGAGAATGAGGATGGGGGTCTGAACCTTCGCAACGCGCAGCGTGCGCAGCACTTCATACCCGCTCATATCCGGCAGATTGAGGTCAAGCAAAATGATGTCGTAATCATAGAGCTTGCCCAGATCGACACCTTCCTCACCGAGGTCGGTTGTGTACGCATTGAAACTCTCGGATTTGAGCATCAGTTCGATGCTCTGCGCTGTCGCGCTGTCGTCCTCTATCAAGAGCACACGCATGCCAATCCCCTTAAATCCAACAAGTCCCTGCTGGGACCGGGCGTTCAGCTCGATCCCGACGCCCTTAACCAAACCCTACTGGGTACGATTCGAAGCTACCGGTAATTAGTTAACAAAGTTTAATTCAGTCGGGCAATATGCGATTTGCATTAACTGAATAAGGTGTTAACTCATTGAAATACAAGGAAAAATGAAAAGAATTTTTCTTAATGCACAACGTTAAGAAAGCCCTTCAAGCGACTCTTGGGACTCATTGAACCGGGTCTGACAGGGGAAAGCGGACGCGCGCCGATGCGCAGCGAAAAAAATTGCTCAACTTTCGGCAATATCGCCATAACCTTAAGGATGAGTTACCAATGTGGCCAATTCTGGGTACGAATCATTTCCACTGGAGAGGCCGCGGTGCAGTCCCTGATCTCCGACATTGAAGCGATCGATGAGATCGAGGTCTTCGGACGCGTCAAGACGGTTCAGGGACTTCTGATCGAAGTCGTTGGCCCGGTGCGCGAATTGCGCGTCGGAGGCCGCGTGACCATCGAAACCCAGACCGGCTCCAACCTGGCCTGCGAAATCATCGGTTTTCGCGACGGGCTGGCACTCTGCCTGCCTTTCGGCCCTGTCGAGGGCGTAAGGCTCGGCTGCAAGGCGGTGTTTGCCGGCCATGACGGCGCCGCCTATCCTGACACCTCCTGGCTCGGTCGCGTCCTCAACGCCGAAGCCAGACCCATCGATGGTGGAGCGCCCCTGATGCGCGGCGCCGCGCCCTACGCGCTGCGCAACCTCCCCCTGCCCGCCCATGAGCGCGCCCGCGTCGGTGGCCCCATCGATCTGGGCGTGAGATGCCTCAACACCTTCACCACCTGCTGTGACGGCCAGCGCATGGGAATCTTTGCCGGCTCGGGCGTCGGCAAATCGGTTCTCATGAGCATGCTGGCCCGCAACACCGACGTGGACGTCTCGATCATCGGGTTGATCGGCGAGCGCGGCCGCGAGGTCCAGGAATTCATCACAGAACAGCTCGGCGAAGAGGGCATGAAAAAGGCCATCGTCGTCGTCGCGACCTCCGATGAATCCGCCCTCATGCGCCGCCAGGCCGCCTATCTCACGGTTACCCTGGCCGAATATTTCCGCGACCAGGGCAAGCGCGTCCTGTGCATGATGGACAGCCTCACCCGCTTTGCCATGGCCCAGCGCGAGATCGGCCTTGCGACGGGCGAACCGCCCACCGCCAAAGGCTACCCGCCAACGGTCTTCACAGAATTGCCACGTTTGTTGGAACGCGCCGGTCCCGGCCTGGTTAATTCGGGCTCTGTTACCGGTCTATTTACCGTTTTGGTAGAAGGTGACGATCACAACGAGCCCATTGCGGACGCCGTGCGCGGCATTCTCGATGGTCACATTGTGATGGAGCGATCCATTGCCGAACGGGGACGCTATCCTGCCGTCAATGTTCTTCGCTCCGTCTCGCGCACCATGCCCGGATGCGTGCCGGAAGAGTTCCGGCCCACTTTGAGCAAGGCGCGCGAACTGATGTCGGTTTACGCCGACATGGAGGAACTGATCCGGCTGGGGGCTTACCGGAAAGGATCGGATCCCAAGGTTGACCGCGCCATCGCGCTCAGCCCGGCGCTGGAGGCGTTTTTGAGCCAGCGATCGGACGAGCGGACCAATATCGCCGACGGCTACAATCTGCTGGCGACGATTCTGGGAACGGCGGCGGCGGGGGATACGGCTTGATGAGTAAGGAGTACAAGTCATGAAGTCCAAGAGCGCGAGCCTGATCCGACTCAAGAAGTTTCAGGTGGACGAGAAGCGCCGTCAGGTCCTCCAGATCGAGACCATGGTCGCCGATTTCGAGCGCATGGCCGCCGAACTCGACCAGCAGATCGATATCGAGCACAAAAAGACCGGCATTTCCGATGTCGCCCATTTCGCCTATTCGACATTCGCCAAGGCTGCCATCACCCGCCGCGACAATCTCTTGACCTCGGCCGGGGACATGAAGGGCAAGCTCGAAGCTGCCCAGGACGAACTCGCCGAAGCCATCGAAGACCTCAAAAAGGTCGAACTGCTCGATGCGCGCGAACACCAGCGCGAAAAAGACGAGCAGCAAAAGCGCGAACAGGCAGAATTCGACGAAATCGGGCGCCTGCGCTACCGCCGCTAACCCGGGAAGACGTCATGGATTTCGATGACGTCTTTGCAATTGCCTCAACCTTCCCCGACGTCGTTCGATCGACCAGCTACGGCACACCCGCGATCAAGCTCGGCACCAAATTCCTGCTCCGCGAGCGCGAACCGGGAATTCTCGCCCTTCAGCGCCCCTCGATCGACGAACGCGACATGTTGATCGAAGCCGATCCCGACCTGTTCTTCATCACCGATCATTATCGCGACTATCCCTACGTCCTGATCCGCATGGATCGCCTTGAGCCCGACCATTTCCGCGCCCTCTTTGAAACGATTTGGCGCGAAAAGGCGACCAAGGCACAGATTTCGGCCTATAATCGCTGATACTCGCGCAATGATACCGCCAATATCAGCTTGACGGGCGCAATAATTTTCTATTCCCTCGACCGACAACGAACCACTCGACCTCTCAGGAGATGGCCAG
This sequence comes from uncultured Pelagibacterium sp., assembly GCF_963972885.1. NCBI lineage: Bacteria > Pseudomonadati > Pseudomonadota > Alphaproteobacteria > Hyphomicrobiales > Devosiaceae > Pelagibacterium > uncultured Pelagibacterium sp. The sequence goes on from NZ_CAXAXY010000031.1 coordinate 23,906, forward strand.
CCATGTTCGTCTCGGTGTTTGACGTGTTCAAGGTCAGCGTCGGGCCCTCATCGTCCCACACCATGGGACCGATGCTCGCCGCCGCCCGTTTTCTCGATACGATCCGCGCCGTCGAACCGCTCGAAGGTACGCGCCTGCAAATCACCCTTTACGGCTCGCTCGCCTTCACCGGCGTCGGCCATGGCACCAATGCCGCCGTCCTTGCCGGTTGCCTCGGTTTCGAACCCGAAACCTACGACAGAGGCAAAGTCGAAACCGCGCTTGCCGAACTCGCCACCCGCAGGACCATTGAACCCGCTCCCGGACGAACCATCGCGCTCGATCCTGAGGCGGACCTGATTATCGATCGCAAGACACGCCTTGAAACCCACCCAAACGGCATGCGCTTCGCCCTGCTCGATGCCGGTAAAAAGATCGTCGCCGAGGAAACCTATTTCTCTATCGGCGGCGGCTTTGTCAAAACGCTCGCCGAAATCGAGGCTGGCGATATGCCGGCCACCCCGGCCGACGACGTCCCCTTCCCCTTTGCCAATGCCGATCAGATGCTCGAGATGGGCGCTGCCGCCAATCTCTCGATCGCCGAAATGAAGCGCCGCAACGAATGCGCACGGCTCGACGGTGAAGCTTTCTCAGAACGCCTCATCGGCATCTGGGACGTCATGGACGCCTGCATTACCCGCGGCCTCGACGCCACTGGCGAACTTCCCGGTGGCCTCAAGGTCAAGCGCCGCGCCCGCGCCATTTTCGAAAACCTTTCCGGCAAGGCCGGCGCCAACGACATGCCGCTCCATTCGGCCATCGACTGGCTTTCGGCCTACGCAATGGCGGTCAACGAGGAAAACGCCGCCGGCGGCCAGGTCGTGACCGCCCCCACCAATGGCGCGGCGGGCGTTTTCCCCGCCGTCCTGCGCTACTATATCTCCCATGTGCCAGGCGCCACGCGCGAAAAAATCCCCGAAATGCTGCTGGTTGGTGCGGCCATTGGCGGTCTCATCAAATACAACGCCTCGATCTCGGGCGCCGAAGTGGGCTGCCAGGGCGAAGTGGGCTCCGCCTCGGCCATGGCCGCAGCCGCTCTCTGTTCAGCGCTCGGCGGCACCAACGCCCAGATCGAAAACGCCGCCGAAATCGCTCTCGAACACCATCTGGGCATGACCTGCGACCCAATAAAGGGCCTCGTCCAGGTCCCCTGCATCGAGCGCAACGGACTTGGCGCGGTGAAAGCCGTCGCCGCCGCGTCCCTTGCCATGCAGGGCGACGGCAGCCACATCGTACCCCTCGACGCCTGCATCGAAACCATGCGCCAGACCGGCAAGGACATGGACGAACGCTACAAGGAAACCTCGCTCGGCGGACTGAGTGTCGCCGTACCCGATTGCTAGAGCGTGTCCAGCAAAAGTGGAAACGGTTTTGCGGTTCGGACACGCGACAAAACAAGGACTTAGAGCCAAGGATTTGATTCAATCAAATCCTGAACGGCTCTAGAGTGCGATCAACAAAAACGCTACTCGCCCACCACCGCGATCTCGCGCACCATCTCTCCGGTTTCCCCATCGAAAATCCGGATCGCCTGCCCGCTTTCCGCGCCGTAAGTGACCGTCACCAGCCCGTCCTGCACCTGTGCCGAAATCACCTGCGCCCCTTCGGGCAAGGCGATCGATTGCAGTGCATACTGGTCGGTCACATCACTTCCCATGGTGGCCAGACGATAGACAACCGCCAGCACAACCGCCATAAACCCCACCATCATGACGAGCATGGACAATCCCGCCCGCCGGCGGGCTTTTGCCAGCACCGCCTCGGCCTCCGGGCTCAGGGGCTCGTCCTTGTCGAAATTGGTTTGAGGATCGGTCATGGCGGGCAGTGAGCTCCAACAGGATAGGCACGACGCCACCGTCCTCGAACCTGAGGCCGGGACGCGGCTCGATGCATTTCTGGCGGCCCGTTTCCCCCTGTTTTCCCGCAACCGCATCAAGGACTTGATCCTTTTGGGCGCGGTCAGCGTGGATGGGACGACCAACGATGTGCCCAAATATCGCGTCAGGACCGGCGAGTCCATCACTCTCGCCGCCCCCGAGCCTGTCGAGGCCGAACCCCAACCCCAGGATATCGCACTCAATATCCTGTTCGAGGACCAATATCTCATCGTGATCGACAAACCCGCCGGCATGGTGGTCCATCCCGCACCGGGCAATGAGGACGGCACGCTGGTCAACGCCCTCATCCACCATTGCGGCGACAGCCTGCGCGGCATCGGCGGGGTCAAGCGCCCCGGGATCGTTCACAGGCTCGACAAGGACACCTCGGGCGTCATGGTCGCCGCCAAGACCGAGCAGGCCCATAACGGGCTCGCCGCCCAGTTCGCCGACCATGGCCGCACCGGTCCTCTCGAGCGTGCCTACACCGCCTTTGTGTGGGGCATCCCCAACCCACTGGTCGGCACTGTCGAAACCATGATCGGGCGCGACCCTCACAACCGCCTCAAGCAATCGGTCCTGCCGCGCGAAGGCCGCGAGGCCATCACCCATTTTCGCGTCGAGGGCCGCTTCAATGACCAAAAATGGTCCATCGCCCAGGTCAAATGCCAGCTCGAAACCGGCCGCACCCATCAGATCCGCGTGCACATGGCCCATATCGGCCATCCTCTGATCGGCGACGGGGTTTACGGGTCGGCATTTGCAACAAAGATCAATACGGTGCCCCAGGATATCGGGCACACCATCAAGTCCTTGAACCGGCAGGCCCTTCACGCCGCGATCCTTGGCTTTGCCCATCCCGTGACCGGCCAGACCCTCAGGTTTGAAAGCCCACTTCCCCCCGAGCTGGCCGACCTCGCAACTAAGCTCGCCCCCTATGCATTATAGGGTCGGAACATCGGTCACCAAACCATGCATTCCGCGAATACCATATTTTCGCGGAGCAGGGGTGTAATCGCCCAATTCAGACCTATATTGGCTCCGATTATGTCCGCAAACGTGCCGTAAAGGGCGTCGTTGCGGACCACAACCCGCCGGAGATATCCGGGGGTTTACGAGAGGGGGTGCTAGAAATGGCCCAATCCAATCTTCCTGTCTTGAGTTCCGAAGACGGCCTCAATCGCTATTTGCAGGAAATCCGCAAGTTTCCCATGCTTCACCCTGACGAGGAGTTCATGCTCGCCAAGCGGTACAAGGAGCATTCCGATCCCCAGGCGGCCCAGAAACTCATTACGTCCCATCTGCGGCTCGTGGCCAAGATCGCCATGGGCTATCGCGGCTATGGCCTGCCTATTTCCGAAGTGATCTCGGAGGGCAATGTCGGCCTTATGCAGGCGGTCAAGCGTTTCGAGCCCGACAAGGGCTTCCGCCTTGCCACCTATGCCATGTGGTGGATCCGCGCCTCGATCCAGGAATATGTCCTGCGCTCGTGGTCTCTGGTCAAGATCGGCACCACCGCCGCCCAGAAGCGACTGTTCTTCAACCTGCGTCGGCTCAAGGGCCAGATTGCCGCGCTCGACGACGGCAGCCTCCATCCCGACCAGATCAAGCAGATCGCCACGACCCTCAACGTGACCGAGGACGATGTGGTCTCGATGAACCAGCGCCTCACCGGCGATGCCTCGCTCAACGCGCCCATGCGCGCCGACGAAGGCACCAGCCAATGGCAGGACTGGCTGATCGACGATGTGCCCGATCAGGAAGAAGTGCTGGGCCAGAGCCAGGAATATGACGAACGCATGGGGCTTCTCGAAGGCGCCATGGAAGTTCTCAACGACCGCGAAAAGGCGATCTTTAAGGCCCGCCGCCTGCAGGAAAGCCCCTCAACGCTCGAAGAACTGGCCCAGGAATACGACGTCTCACGCGAGCGGATCCGCCAGATCGAGGTCCGCGCTTTTGAAAAGGTGCAGGACGCCGTCAAGGAAGCCGCACGGAGCCAGGCCGCGCATTGACGCGCGGCCCGGTTTCCCCCATTGAGCGGGCTCGCAAACCCACCGAAAGATAAAATCGGACCGGCCCAACGGCCGATCCGTCCCCAATGATCGATATTGCTATCGTTGCAGGTCTGATCCTGCTCAATGGCGTCTTCGCACTGTCCGAACTCGCCATCGTGTCCGCAAGCAAACCGCTACTGCGATCAATGGCCGAACGGGGCCAGCCCGGCGCTTCGGCAGCCGTGAAACTGGCTGAAAACCCCGGCCGCTTTCTCTCCACGGTCCAGATCGGCATTACCCTGATCGGCATCGTGGCGGGTGCGTTTTCCGGCGCCACGCTCGGCGGGGTGCTCGTTAGGATTCTCATCGATACGGGTCTGCCAGGCCCGGTTGCCTCGGCCCTGGGGTATGGTGGCGTGGTTGCCATCATCACCTACCTCTCCGTGGTCGTGGGCGAACTGGTTCCCAAACAGCTTGCCCTGCGCAACCCGGAACGGGTGGCATGTATTATCGCCCGGCCCATGCAGATCCTTTCCCGGATCGCCGCGCCGGCGGTCTGGCTCCTTGATGCGTCGACACGACTGGTCCTGCGAATGCTCGGCCGCAGCGATACCGGAGAAGACCTCGTCACCGAGGAAGAGATCAAATCCATGGTCGCCGAGGCTGCCGAAGCCGGAGTGATCGAGCGCGACGAAAAGCGCATGATTGCCGGCGTGTTGCGTCTCTCGGACCGCAGTGCCCGCTCCATCATGACCCCGCGCACCGATGTCGAGATGCTCGACTTCGACGATGATTTCGAGACAATTCGCGCAAAACTGACCCAGGCCCGTCATTCGCGCCTGCCGGTTTCGAGCGGTGAGTTCGACAACATCATCGGCATTCTCGTCGTGCGCGATTATCTTGCCGCCCAACCCACCGACCATGCAGCGCTGCGGAAATTGTTGCGCAAACCCCAGATCGTTCCCGACACTGTAGGCGCCCTCGACGTGCTCGACCTGCTGCGCCGCGCCGATTTCCCCCTTGCATTGGTCCTTGACGAATATGGTCATTTCGATGGCCTGGTAACGCCCACCGACTTGCTCGAAGCTATCGCCGGCGTGTTCCGCTCCGACCTCGAAGACGGTGAAACCGACGAGGCCGTCCAGCGCGAAGACGGCTCGTGGCTTCTGGCCGGCAGCCTGATGATCGATGATCTGTCCGACCGCCTCGGCCTGACCCTGCCCGCGCATCGTGACTATCAGACGCTTGCTGGCTTTGTCATCGATCACCTCCAGCATATTCCCAAAACCGGCGAGGTGCTCGAAGCAGGAAACTGGCGGCTTGAAGTGGTCGATATGGACGGGCATCGGGTCGACAAGGTTCTCGCATCGCCGATGATCGGCCGCTAAATGTGGTGTCTCAACAGGGTCAGGCGACGAACCGGGACGGCTCTGATCCTGGCCAGGAGCGAACAAGGTAATGGCAGCCCGAGACCTTCGAGCTGCCATTTTTCCAGTAAGGGCGAGGCCGGCTAGCGATCGTCGCCATCGTGATCGTCGTCGTCGTCGTC
>NZ_CAXAXY010000032.1:0-29037 GCF_963972885.1 uncultured Pelagibacterium sp.
GGATGAAGCTTGCTTCGCCGTTCACCGCCCCTTCGGGCACCGCTTATATAAACCGGGGCTTATGGCCGTCGGATGCCTTTGCACGCCCTATGCTTTAAGATGATCCAGCACGCCCTGCCCTGCCGCCCGGCCCGTCGCCAGGCACGCAGTCAGCAGATATCCCCCGGTCGGCGCTTCCCAGTCGAGCATTTCCCCGGCCACGAACACCCCCGGCAGCTTTTTCAGCATCAGCCCCTCATCGACAGCGTTCAAATCCACACCACCGGCAACCGAAATTGCCTCGGCGATCGGACGCGGCCGCACCAGTGGCACCGCCAGGGCCTTGATCGCCCCGGCCAGCGCACCATTGTCCCCGCGCACCGCTTCGCCGGTCAGCTCTCTCACCAACCCGGCCTTGACCCCATCGAGCCCTACCCCCTTGCGCAATCGGCTCGAAAAGCTCGCCTTGGCCGGCTGCCGCGCCAGATCGCGCTCGAGCCGCTCGGCGGTCCGGTCCGGCACCAGATCGAGCACCAACGCCGTCGGCCCCACCTCCAGCCCATCGCGCAGCGCCGCCGATTGCCCATAGACCAGCGACCCCTCGACACCGGTCCAGGAGATAACGAACTCCCCACGGGTCGGCCCCGCCGCCACGGCCTTGACCGGCGCGCCTGCGAACCGTTCGACGAAGTGTTCGCTCCAGTCGACATCGAACCCGCAATTGGCCGGACGGAAGGGATCTACCGCCACGCCCCGCGCCTCGAGCCAGGGCACCCACGCTGCGTCGGACCCGAGCCGGGGCCAGCTCGCCCCGCCCAGCGCCAGCACCACGGCATCGAATGGCTCGCGCACCTCGCCCTCAGGCGTTTCAAACACCAGCGTGTCGCCCTCGAACCCCGCCCAGCGATGTCGCGTCCGAATGGCAACGCCCTGCTCTGCCAGCCGCTCGAGCCACGCCCGCAGCAGCGGCGAAGCCTTCATCGCCTTGGGAAACACCCGCCCCGAAGACCCCACAAACGTCTCGCTTCCCAGCCCGGCCGCCCATTCGCGCACCGCCGCGTTGTCAAATGCTGCAAGGATAGGCTCCAAAAACGCCCGCGCCGCGCCGAACCGGGAAAAGAAATCCCCCATCGCCTCGGCATGGGTTAGATTCAACCCGGACTTGCCCGCCATCAACAGTTTGCGCCCGACGGTCGGCATCCCCTCGTAAACGATGACTCGGTATCCTGCCGCCGATATCGTCTCAGCGGCCATCAGTCCGGCGGGTCCACCCCCGATGATTGCAATACGCTTGTCCATGGCCAGCCCAGAACACCCTTTCGCGACCGCTGTCAAATCGATAGATTTCCCTCTCGACTTGAGTCATTTCCAAAACAAAGAAGACCCATCATGTCCGACTCGCGTTCAAACGCTCCCGTCAACGAGGAGAAGCTCGACAAGCTCGCCCAGGTCGCCGTTCACACTGGCCTTGGGCTCGAAGCCGGTCAGGATCTGCTCATCACCGCCCCACTGTCGGCCCTGCCGCTCGTGCGCAAGATCACCGAGCACGCCTACAAGGCCGGCGCCGGTCTCGTGACCACGCTCTATTCGGACGAGGAAGCCACCCTGGCCCGCTACAGGCACGCCAATGACGACGCTTTCGACCACGCCGCCGGCTGGCTCTATGAAGGCATGGCCAAGGCCTTTGGCTCCAACACGGCCCGCCTTGCCATTTCCGGCGACAACCCCATGATGCTGGCCGAACAGGATCCCGAAAAAGTCTCCCGCGCCAACCGCGCCAATTCCAGGGCTTACAAGCCCGCCATCAAGAAGATCACGGGCTTTGAGATCAACTGGAACATTGTTTCATACCCAAACCCGCAATGGGCCAAGCTCGTCTTCCCCGATCTTGGTGAGGACGAGGCTGTCGCAAAGCTGGCCGATGCCATTTTCGCCGCCTCCCGCGTCGATCAGGCCGATCCCGTCGAAGCCTGGAAACAGCACAATGCAGAAATCCACGCCCGCCGCGACTGGCTCAATAAAATGAAGTTCCGCGACCTGCACTTCACGGCCCCCGGCACCGATCTCGTCGTCGGCCTCGCCGACGATCACGAATGGGCCGGCGGCGCCTCGCTCGCCAAGAACGGCATCACCTGCAATCCCAACATCCCGACCGAAGAGGTCTTCACCACCCCCCACGCCCGCCGTGTCGATGGTGTGGTGCGCTCCACCAAGCCGCTCTCGCACAACGGTTCGGTGATCGAAGACATCGAAATGGTCTTCAAGGATGGCGTTGCCGTCGAAGTGCGGGCTTCAAAAGGCGAAAACGTCTGGAACAAGGTTCTCGATACCGACGAGGGCGGCCGCCGCCTGGGCGAAGTGGCCCTGGTGCCCCACTCCTCTCCGATCAGCCAGTCCGGCGTTCTGTTCTACAACACGCTGTTTGACGAAAACGCCGCCTGCCACATTGCCATGGGCCAGTGCTACACCGAGTGCTTTGTCGATGGCGACAAGCTGAGCGAAGATGAAGTCGCCGAAAAGGGCGGCAACTCGAGCCTTATCCACATCGACTGGATGATCGGATCGGGCGAAATGGACATTGACGGCATCACTCAGGACGGCGAACGCGTCCCCGTCTTCCGCAAGGGCGAATGGGCAAACTGATCCAAAGCGCGAAAAAAGATGGAGAAGGGCTGGGTAATCCCCGGCCCTTTTTTTTGCCTTACCATCCTGTCCAACATTTCATCTGCCGGACAGCCTGCCGTGAGTTTGCATCCCCTAGTCTCCTCCCACCGGCGCAAAAGCTGTGCCGCCCATGCAAAGGAGACGACACATGAAAAATCTGAAACGGACCGCGATCATAACCATCGCTGCCGCCTCGATCGGAGCCGCAACGCTTGCTCCGGCCATCGCTCAACCCTTCGGCGGCGCCCGCGACACCGGCGTTCATCAAATTCACGGTGATGGTGCACGCAGCTTCCGCCCTGGCGGCGACAACCCGATGGGCCATTTCCGTCAGGGCGGCGGTCTTGGTGAAATGTTCCTGTCTGACCATGGCGCCGAAGCGATCGATATCGCCGCCGTCCGGCTCACCCATCTGCTCGATTTGACAGATGACCAGAAGGCGCTGCTCGAAGATCTCCGTGCCGCAGCCCTTGGCGCCTATGACGACGTTCAGGCTGCCCGCGACGAAATCGCTCCAGTCGCCGAAGACGACGCCGCCCAGCCCGATCTGGTCGCCCGCTTCGCCGGCATGGTTGCCATGACCACCGCCCGCGCCGAAGCCCTCGAAGCGCTTCAACCGACCTTCGAGACCTTTGTCGGAAGCCTTGACCAGACCCAGCTCGAAAAACTGACACCGCAGCGTCGGGGCGATCCGCGGGTCACACCCTCTGCTCCTGCAACCGATGCGGCTCCCGAAACCCCTCAAGCCGAGGGCTAAACGAGCCGCAACGCCACAAGAACACCCGATCCGGCGATCAGGAACGCCGGGTCGGCCCAAGAAAACCCCGGCACGCCCACCATGGTGCGTGCCCGCGTCCCCCCGAACCCCCGCGCCTCCATGGCAATCGCCGACCGTCCGGCCCGCCGCACCGCGAAGGCCAGCAACGGCACGGCCAGCACCGCCATCTCCCGCGGACCGGGAATACGCCGTACGGGCCTACCGGCCCGCATTGCCCGCGCCATACGCATCTGAGCCGCCTCGGCCAAAAGATCGGGAACCAGTTGCATCGCCACGAACAGCGCATAACCAAGCCGCACAGGAAATCTCAGATACGCGATTAGCGCCCGCACGAACGCCCCCGGATCGACGCTGAGCGCAAACAGGATCGAAATCGTCCCGATCGCCAATGCCCGCAGGCTCAAGGTCAGCCCTGCCGAGAGCGCCGCACCGCCATTATCCTCGCCCGCGATATGCATGGCAAAATCACTATCCTGGCGAAACAGCAGATTGGTCGTGACAAATCCCATGCCGAACAGAATGAACGGCACCATCAACGCCAAAAGAAGCAGGACGGGTACCCGCTGAATACCGACAAGCACCAAAACGACAACGCCGACCACCGAAATCTGGAACATCGGATCGAACGACGACGCCACCCCGACGAAAAACACCAGGCAGACGGCGAACACCGTCAGTGGATTGAGCCGTCCGAGCGGTGCGCCCGAAAATCTCTCATACAGCACAGCCATCCCGCCTCACCCCGCCGCCCGCATCCGCGCCGCCAATCCCACCCGCTCCAGCCAGTCGAGCACCGGCGCAAAAGTCGGCCGCGCAAGCCCCGCCGCCTCCGTCACGGCGGCACCGCCCAGAATGTCCAAGGGCTTGCCTTCGGCCAGTATCCCGCCATCGGCGATCACCGCGATCCGGTCACACAGCTTCACCGCCATGTCCATGTCGTGCGTGACGAGCACCACGCCCTTCCCCTTTTCCTTCAGCGCAAGAAGATGCTCTGCAACCATCGCCGCCCCCGCAGCGTCCAGTCCCGAAAACGGTTCATCGAAGACCACGAACGGCCAACGCCCACCTGCATCCAGGCTCGCCAGCGCCAGCCGGCGCTTCTGTCCGAACGAGAGCTCGAACGGATGCCGCTCTGCAAACCCGGCAAGCCCCCACCGCTCCAGCACAGCCTGGCAATCCCCGTCCCCGTCCATTGCCCCCAGAATTTCCTCCCGCACGCTCGCCGCCACAAGCTGGGCCTCCGGGTTCTGGAAGGCGATGCCTGCCATTGGCCCCTCCCGATGCCCCGCGCGCAACCGCAGCACACCGGCCAGGCTCGCCGCCAGTGTCGTCTTGCCCGCCCCATTGGGTCCGATCAGCCCCACAATCTCCCCCTCTCGGATGTCGAGATCTATGTCCTTGAGAACAGCGCGCCCCATTGGCGGGGCGCAATCGGCCTGCCTGAGGGACGCAACAACCTTGCCGCCCGCCGAAGGAACGCTGATGCGCTGCTCTATGTATCGCTGCGCAACGACACCGGCCGCCGCTACGGCCGCATCATCGCCGACACCTGGATCGAATGGTGCCAGCACATCCGCAAAGGACAGCGGGGCCTGCTCGGCGGCAAGCCCGATCGCGCCGAGCATGTCATCGAGCGCCGAAAAGCCGGGCCGCCAGATACCGGCTTGCACAAGGTCCTGCCCGCGCTCCCGAAACAGCGGCCCCGGCGGCATATCCGCCAGCACTGCGCCGTCCTCGCCAAGCACCACAACGCGGTCGATAGCGTCGATCAACCCGTCCAGCCGATGGTCGATGACCACCACAGCGTCAAACGTCTCCCGCTCCGACAGCAGACCATGCACCTTGGCCGTCGCCGCCGGGCTCAGATGCGAGGTTGGCTCGTCGGCGATCAGAACCGGCGTCTCCTGCGCCAGCACCGAAGCCAGCGCGACGAGCTGGCGCTCGCCGCCGGACAGCGTAGAACTGCGCCGGCCCTGCCACGCCTGCGGCAACCCGAGCCGGTCGAGAACGTCAGCAGTTCGCGCGGTGATCGTTGCCGGATCCATTCCCCGGTTCTCCAGCGCAAAGGCAATCTCCTCACCCACACGCATGCCGCACAGCGTTTCGTCGGCGTTCTGGAAATACTGCGCCACCGTATCGGCCCACTGCGCCGCACTGCGGCTGGCAACGTCGGCGCCATTCAGTTTGATCCGCCCCGCAACGCTAGCCGGAACGGCATTCGGGATCAGCCCCGTCAGCGCAAGCATGAGCGAAGATTTCCCCGAGCCCGACGGTCCGAGCACAAGAACGCGCTCTCCTTGCTCGACATCGATATCGACCGGCCCCACCGCATCGTCGGTGGCGAAGGGATATCGGATCGATACCCCCTCCCATTGCGCCATGGTCATTGGGCTGTCTGCGCCGCAAATCCAGCGCCGCGACGCTCGATATCGATGCGCAGCCCTCTGAGCACGCCCGTACGATAGAGAGCCTCGACAATCAGGTGACCCACAACCCCAGCCAACACGGCCCCGCTGACAAGCCGGATGACAAACATGGCCCCAACCAGCCAGGGCTCAAGCGCGCCGTAGTCGAACAGGAACCAGTTATAGACAAAGCTCGTCACCGAAGCGCCCATCCCCGCAGCGATCAGCACCGGCAGCCGGTAGTGCTTCCAGCCCAGCGCCGCAAAAACCAGTTCCGCCCCCAGCCCCTGCACAACTGCGGCGATCAGCAGACCGATGCCCGCCGGACTGCCCAGCAGTATCTCGACCCCGGCCGCGAGCACCTCGGCCATCAGCGCCACCCCGGGTTTACGGACGATGGCGGCGGCAACGATGGAGGCAGAGAACCAGAACCCCATGAAGACATCCATGGTCACCGGCCCGAACGCTGCCTGACTGACCAGCCAGACCTGAACCCAGGCCAGATACAACACGGCGAACGCGGCGCCGAAAACGGCAACGACAAGGGTTTCGCGCAGCGTCCAGCGCCACGAATGCGAAGCGAAATCGGACATTTGCTGTCCTCCTTTGATAACGATGTCGGAAAAAGCGCCGCGGGGCCGCGCCCCACGGACAAGTTACGCAGCGGCGTCCTTGGACGGGCTGTTGGCCGAAGCGGTCAGATCGATCGCGACATGTGCACTCGGGTCGCCGAAACTGAGCCATGCCTGCGAAAGGGCCTCAAAAACGGGCCCGGCGTCGCCGGCCAGCCTTGTGCAATAGTTCTTCGCCCTGTCGAACACCGGCGAGGCTTTCAGGAAATCGATGCAGCCGTAGATTTCGTCCATGTAATCGGCCGGGCCCAGTGGATAGAGCGAAAACTGCACGGCAACCCGCTGGCCAGTCGAGGGCGCATCGGTCACGGCCTGCGCCGCGTGCGTCTTGCGCCTTTCAAGGTCTTCATCGAAAGCCGACGGCTGCTCGGGCGAGCAGATGTCCATGTCCGGTTCTCCCGGACACCCGCGCGAGATGGTGGCATGCATCGCCACATGATGCCCACTCCGCGCTGCCGCAACGAACAATTCGCGCATGGTTGGAAAAATCAACTCTGGCGGACCGACGACAAGCGTCGAGATATCGTCCGTCTCTATGCGCAAGCGGTCCCTATAGGGCGCAATTGCGTCGAGAGAGGACAGAATTACGCGAACGAAATCGTCCGCCATGACATAAAGGGAGAGTTGTGCGCCGCACTTCATCTTCGCCTCGCTCCGCTGGTATTATCCAGATCAGCTTTAGGGTTAGATGGCTTTGCGCCGTCCTCTCAGCCCCGGCCATACGGAGCACCCCTGTCGAACGACTCGATGGGTAGCACAACTTTGGATCGTGTCGCAACGGGAACTTCCCGCTTTGAGAGAACACCGTTTTCCGGCACTCTATGCACCTGTTTCAGGAAAGGCCCAACCGTGCGAAACACCCGATTTGCAATAGCAGCCATCCTTGTAAGCGCCTTACCGGCGATCGGCTTCGCGCAGCAGGAAGCCGGAAGCGAAGAAGACGCCTTTGCGCGTTTTTCACAGAGCTTTCCCGAACTGTGCTATGGGCTCGAAGACTCCGCCGCCGCAGAATATTACGCGAACGAGAGTTGGGATCTGAGCTGGGAGCCCGAATATTCGGACACCCCACAGACCGCCACACTCTACAAATTCTTCTGCGGTTCTGGCGCTTACAACGTCAACCACATGTACTATCTCGAAACCGAGTATGAGGGCTTGGTGCCGGTGGCCTTTGCCACGCCCCAGTTCGACGTCGTGTATGAAAATGATGATTTCGAGGGCGCGGTCCTCGATATGCCGATGACAGGCTACGGCACCCAGCTGTTGCTTACCAATTCCGAATTTGACCCCGACAGCATGACCATCACCTCTCACGCCCTTTGGCGCGGCCTTGGCGACGCTTTCTCAGCGGGAACCTGGACCTTCGATGAGGGTCAGTTCGTACTTATCCGCTACGAGGTCGATGCGCAGTATGATGGCGAGGCCAATCCCGAAACCCTCGTGAGTTTCAAATAGGAACCGCGTGCCATGTCAGAACTCAAGACTCGCCCAACCGACCGGAAAGTTTCCCAATTCATCGACGCTGTCGAACCCGACCAGAAGCGGCAGGACTGCTGGACCATCGTCGAAATGATGCGCACGGTAACCGGTGCCGAACCCGTCCTGTGGGGTTCCTCGATCGTTGGCTTCGGCACCTACACCTACGTCAATACGACCAAAAAACCCGCCGATTGGCCCATCACCGGATTTTCGCCCCGCAAGGCAAATCTCACGCTCTACGTGATGCCTGGATTCTCGAACTATGAATCCCTCATGGCCAGGCTGGGCAAGCACTCCATGGGAAAATCCTGTCTCTATATCAAGAAGTTGGCCGATATCGACTTTGATGTTCTCGAAGAGATCATTCGGCGGTCGGTCCGCGACATGAAGGCGGCCTACCCCACCAGATAAGAAGAGACCGCAGCGCCGGGCGGACGACTGCGGTCTCCATAAACGCTTCCGCCGCGCTGTTGAGGGCTTGGGGGACTACAGCGGAAGCTTGTGTCCGCTAGTGCATGGGCTCGTTTGCCAGTCCAGCAGACACCTTCAATATCGGGTGCCATTGCGGCGACAAAAGGCCCAATCACCGAACTGTGATAAAATGCTGATTGGATCGCAGAGCATTGCACGGCGAAGCCGAAACTGGCATGCCTTGGGGTTAAAACCAAAAACAAGAACAGGACTAGCGCATGAAACTCATCACTCCGCCCGCCATACCGCTGAAATCCTTCTCCGATCCGGTCAAGGCCTGGGAGTATGTCTGCGAAATCTATGATCGCAACACGGGCTTCATCCGCGACCATCTGCTCAACCTCACCAAGGGCCAGGTGCCGCCGGGCAAAATCCGGGCCCACTACCCGAAGGTGCAGGTCCTTTCCACCAGTTTCCAGCAGCAGGCCAGTTCGCGTCTCGCCTATGGTTTCCTGCACAGCCCCGGCCTCTACCAGACGACGCTGACCCAGCCGGCGCTTTTTCACAAATACCTGATCGAGAACTTCTCGCTGATCCTCAAGAACCACGGCGGCAAAATAGAGGTCGGGGAGTCTGAAACCCCCATTCCGCTTCATTTCGCCGTCGATCCCAAGGAACGGGTCGAAGGCGACACGCTCCTCGATATCGGCGTACCGCTGCGCGATCTGTTTGATGTCCCCGATCTGGCGCATATGGATGACGAGATCGCCAATGGCACCTTCATTCCGCCCTCGGGCGGTCCCTACCCGCTTGCCGCTTTCACCGGACCGCGCGTCGATTATTCGCTGCACCGGCTCAACCACTACACCGGCACGGTCCCCGATCACTTCCAGAATTTTGTGATCTTTACCAACTACCAGTTCTATATTGAGGAATTCACCCGCCTCGCCCATCAGTGGATGAGCGAAGGCCACGAATTCTATGAAAGCTTTGTCGAACCGGGCAATGTGATAACCACCAACTCCCGGCTCGGCGGCGGCACTGAAGGCACGCTCCCGGCCCGCCAGCCCCAGATGCCCGCTTATCACCTGACCGCGCCGAACGGACGTGGCATCACGATGATCAATATCGGCGTCGGCCCCTCCAACGCCAAAACGGCGACAGACCACATCGCCGTTCTGCGTCCACATGCCTGGCTGATGCTCGGCCACTGTGCCGGCCTGCGCAACTCTCAGTCCTTGGGCGACTACGTTCTGGCCCACGCTTACGTGCGCGAAGATCACGTTCTCGACGACGATTTGCCGGTGACGGTCCCTATTCCTGCACTGGCCGAAATCCAGCTCGCACTGCAGGAGGCCGTGGCCGAGGTCACCCACCTTGAAGGGCTCGAAACCAAGACCATCATGCGGACGGGAACGGTGTTTACCATCGACAACCGCAACTGGGAGTTGCGCGACCAGAGCGAGATCACTCGCCGTTTGTCACAATCGCGCGCCATCGCGCTGGACATGGAGAGCGCCACTATCGCTGCCAATGGATTTCGCTTTCGCGTTCCCTACGGAACCCTGCTCTGCGTATCCGACAAACCCCTGCACGGCGAACTCAAGCTCCCGGGCATGGCCTCGGACTTCTATCGCACCCAGGTCAACCGGCACCTGCTGATCGGCCTCAAGGCCATGGAGATCCTGCGTAATCAGCCGGTCGAAAGACTGCACTCGCGCAAGCTGCGATCCTTTGCCGAAACGGCATTCCAATAAGAAAGGGCGCCTCTGGCGCCCTCCTCATAAGCCCGGAAAATCCTGCCTCAGCGTTTGAGCGCCAGGCTCTCATTGGCAGTGATCGCGGTCATGTTCACGATCCCACGGCTGGTTACCGACGGCGCCAGAATATGCGCCGGGTTCCGCGTGCCCATCAGGATCGGCCCGACCGGAAGTGCGTTGTTGAGTTCTTTCAGCAAGGTCATGGAAAGATTCGCGCTTTCAAGGTTCGGGAACACCAGAAGGTTGGCTTCGCCCTTGAGGACCGAGTCGGGAATGTAGCGTTCACGCAACCCCTGGTTAAGCGCCAAGTCGCCTTGCATTTCGCCCTCAACGATGAGGTCGGGGGCCACGCGTTTGAGCTTGTCGTAGGCCTCTTTCATCTTGTGTGATGTGGTGCCTTCACGCGATCCGAAGTTCGAGTAGCTCAGCAGGGCCGCCCTGGCCTCGATATTGAAGCGCTTGAGATGATCGCGCGCCTGCAAGGTGATCGAAACGATCTCGTCGGCGCTCGGATCCATGTTCACGTAAGTGTCCGCAAGGAAAAATGCCCCGCGCGGCATGATAAGCATCGAGAGAGCCGAGACGTCCGAAACGCCGTCCGAAAGGCCGACGACCGATTTGATATCGCGAACATGCTTGATGTAGCGGCCCTGAAGACCGCAGATAAGACCATCGGCATCGCCGCGCTTGACGGCAAGAGCGCCGATAACCGTGGTGTTGGTGCGCACGATGGTCCGCGCCGTGTCGGGTGTGACGCCCGAACGACCGACGAGCGAATGGAACTCGGAGACATATTCCTTATAGCGCGGATCGTCTTCGGGATTGATGATCTCGAAATCCTTGCCCGGCGTCAGCTGCAGCCCGAAGCGTTCGATACGCTGCTCGATAACGAACGGCCGCCCGATGAGTATGGGCTGCGCGATTCCTTCTTCGAGCACCACTTGCGTGGCCCGCAATACGCGCTCGTCTTCGCCATCGGCAAATGCGACCCGCTGACCGGCGCCCTTGGCGCGTTCGATCATAGGCTTCATCACCATGCCCGAGCGGAAAACGAAGCGGTTGAGACTGTCCTTGTAGGCATCAAAATCGGCGACTGGACGACGCGCAACGCCTGAGTCCATGGCGGCCTTGGCCACAGCGGGCGCGATACGCAAAATGAGGCGCTGATCGAACGGATTGGGAATAAGGTAATCCCGCCCGAAGGTCGACGGGGCGCCCGGCACCGACTCGAGGACAGGCTCATGGGCGAGCTTTGCGATGGCGTGAGCGGCCGCGGCCTTCATCTCCTCGTTGATCGTGGTGGCGCCGACATCGAGCGCGCCGCGAAAGATGAACGGGAAACACAGGACGTTGTTGACCTGGTTGGGATAATCGGACCGCCCGGTGCAGATCATCGCGTCGGGACGCTCTTCCTGAGCGATTTCGGGCATGATTTCCGGAACGGGGTTGGACAGCGCCAGGATCAGCGGGTTTTCCGCCATGTCCTTGAGCATCTCCCGCTTGAGCGCGCCGGCCGCGGAAAGCCCAAGGAAAATGTCAGCGCCCTGCATCACCTCGGCCAGCGCGGTCTTGTCGCTGTCTTGCGCGAAAGCGCCACGCCAGCGGTCGACCGAATTGTCACGCCGCGTCGTCACCAGACCTTCGCGGTCGGCAACCCATATGTTTTCCCGCTTTGCGCCAACTGCAATCAGCATGTTCAGGCAGGCAATCGCCGCCGCACCGGCTCCCGAAGTGCAGATCTTGGCGTCCGAAATGTCCTTACCGGCAATCTTGAGCCCATTAAGGACAGCGGCGGCAACGATGATCGCCGTTCCGTGCTGATCGTCATGAAAGACCGGGATCGACATACGCTCCCGCAAGGCTTCCTCGATTTCGAAACAATCGGGCGCCTTGATGTCTTCAAGATTGATGCCGCCGAACGAGGGCCACATCGGCGCTACGGTTTCAATGAATTTCTTTGGATCCTGCTCGTCAATTTCGATGTCGATGGAATCGATACCGGCAAATTTCTTGAACAGAACCGCCTTGCCTTCCATCACCGGCTTGGATGCCAGTGCTCCGATATTCCCCAGGCCGAGAACTGCGGTACCATTGGAAATGACCGCCACAAGATTGCCACGCGAAGTGTAGAGCGCCGCCGTTTCCGGATCTGCAGCAATTTCCTCGCACGGTGCCGCGACCCCGGGCGAATAGGCAAGCGCCAGATCGCGCTGGTTTGCCAGCGGCTTGGTCGGGACAATCTCGATCTTGCCGGGCTTGGGATGCTGGTGGAAATGCAGGGCAGCGTCTTTAAGTGCCTTCTGCGGATCGCGCGGTTCGTCCGTCATGCCGTCTCCTCGGATTAGCGGCGAGATAACTGCCACCAATCGCACCAAAATGGAAGGCTTGCAGACCTATCTTTTCTGCGAACGGAAAATTCCGCTTAAAGGCCGAAACAATACATCGGCAAATCAGGCTGCCAGCCCCGGCTCGAGATTGCTTTCCCGACTGCTCGGTCTGAGGGCACTGGCCAGAACGAGAAACGATGACAGTTTCAACGGCGGGGCGAAAAGATAGCCCTGGGCAAAAACCACGTTCTTGGACCGAAGATAGAGTGCTTGCTCCTGGGTTTCTACGCCTTCGGCTATGATATCGATATCAAGGTCCTTGGCCATCGATATCAGGGCATCGACCACCGGAACGGGCTGGTTGGCGTCCCGTATCATTTCGACGAAAATCTTGTCGATCTTGATGATGTCTATGCCCAGCGTTTGAAGATACGCGAGATTTGAATGCCCGGTGCCCGCGTCATCCATGGCGATCCGAACCCCCAGCTTGTGCATCGCCGTCATGACCCGGTTTGCAGCATTGCGGTCGTCAAGCGGCCTGCGCTCGGTAATTTCGAAGACGAGTTGACGATAGGAGATGCCGCTGCCTTCAAAGACCGACTGAATGTCCTCCACAATCGATCCGTCCCGAAAATGGCCCTCGAACAGATTGATCGACACCTTGAAATCCGGAACTTCACGGCAGATGTCCTCCAGGTCGTAACGGACCTGCTCCATCAGGCTCAATGTCATAGGAATGGCCAGCCCCGACATCTCCGCGTAATCGATAAAGACTCCCGGCGGAATGACTTCACCGTTTTTCTTCACCCACCGGATGAGAACCTCACAGCCTATGAGCTTTCCGGTCCTGAGATTGATGACCGGTTGGTAATAGGGCTTCATCTCACCGGCGATAATGGCGCGTTCGAGGTCGAAGGCAACGATATCGGCCTTGCGTGCATATTGGATCGCCAGGACCAAAATGAGCCCGCCCATGAAACATGCAGCCACCGTAAATCCGATATCGAGCGGCGAATAACCGGAACGAACTTGAGAAAATGAAACCCCGGCTTCGGCCTTGAGCGGTATTTCACCAGCAAATGATCGCGCGAAAATATAGTCGTCCCGACCGGCCCCTTGCCCGATCCGCTCATCTCCCCGCAGCAGGATTGAACTGCCGCTTGTCAGCGCGACCTGCAAATAGCTGATCTGGCCGAGAAGCGGGACATCGTTTCTCATGAGCATCGGTGAGGCCAGCACGAGCGCCGAGACGGTACGCTCGCGTCCGAACGCCTGGGTTATCTTGAGCAGCGGCGTCTCTATGCCATCGATGGCCACAACGCTGAGCGTTTCAGTATGGCCCGGAATTGTAAGATTTTCGGACAGCACACGGTACTGCACCGCATGCCCGAACGCAGAGCAGTATTGCACGCCATCACTATTCTGCACGATCACCTGTCGCAAAAACGGATTGGATTGAAGTTCAGTGTTGACGTTGTCCACAAATGTTGCAGCGCACAGTGACGGGCTGTTCGCCAGAATACGTCTGAGCGATTGAATGCCCTCGTGAACCGTGAGCTGAGAATCGTGGGTGATGGCATCGACCGTCGTCTGAAGCGCGGTTGTTTCCCGTGCCATGACGTATCCGTCGATGACATGGTCAACCGCCACGACTGGCAGAAACGCCAGCAGTGCGACGACGAGCAGCACAATTTGTGAAAAACGCGATCGCAAAAAAATGCCCGGAAGTATCGAACCCTCAAATTCGACCCTACCGGGCAACACTTTAACTACGCATTAAATCGGTCGCATTACGCCGCATACATCAGGCGTTCTTCTTGTCCGTCGGCAAGTTGAGCCGCAAATGAAGCTCACGCAACTGTCTGGGCGATGCCTCGCTCGGTGCGCCCATAAGCAGGTCTTCCGCCTGCTGGTTCATCGGGAACAGAGTGATCTCACGCAGGTTCTGAACACCGCACAACAGCATGACGATACGGTCGATGCCCGCAGCCATGCCGCCATGCGGCGGGGCACCATACTGGAACGCACGGTACAGCCCGCCAAACCGATCCTCGACGTCCTGGCGCGACAGCCCCACCTTCTCGAAGGCGGCGACCATGGTTTCAGGCTCCTGATTACGGATCGAACCCGAGGCGATTTCAAAGCCGTTGCAGACGGCGTCGTACTGATAGGCCTTGATCGACAGCGGATCCTCGCCATCCAGCGCCTCGCGACCGCCCTGGGGCATCGAAAAGGGGTTATGCGCGAACTCGAACTTCTTTTCTTCTTCGTCCCACTCATAGAACGGGAAATCGACGATCCAGCACAACGCATAGCTATCGAGATCGAGAAGTTCGAGATCGGTACCAACCTTGGTACGGGCAGCACCGGCAAAGCTATGGAACTTGGAAGGGACACCGCAGACGAAGAACACGGCATCGCCATCCTTGAGGCCGAGTTGAGCACGAATGGCATCCGTGCGCTCCTCACCGATGTTCTTGGCGATCGGCCCAGAACCGGCCCCGTCCTTAAAGAAGATATAGCCCAGACCCGGCTGCCCCTCGCCTTGCGCCCAGGCGTTCATGCGGTCGCAGAACGCACGCGATCCACCTGTCGGGGCCGGAATGGCCCAAACCTCGACCTTGGGATCGCCCGCTATCTGATTGGCGAAAACCTTGAACCCTGAATCGCGGAAATGCTCGGTAACATCGTCCATCTCGATCGGGTTGCGCAGGTCGGGCTTGTCCGAACCGTACTTGCGGATTGCCACATCGTAGGGAATACGCGGAAATTCCCCGGTAACTTTCTTGCCTTCGGCAAATTCCTCGAACACGCCGCGAATGACCGGCTCCATTGTGTCCCAGACTTCTTCCTGGGTCACAAAGCTCATTTCAACATCGAGCTGATAGAACTCACCCGGCAGCCGATCGGCGCGTGGGTCCTCGTCGCGGAAGCACGGGGCAATCTGGAAATACCGATCGAACCCGGCCACCATAAGCAATTGCTTGTACTGCTGCGGCGCCTGCGGCAGAGCGAAGAACTTGCCCGGGTGGATACGGCTCGGCACGAGAAAATCGCGGGCGCCTTCGGGAGACGAAGCGGTCAGGATCGGCGTTGAGTATTCCCCGAAGCCGATCTCGTTCATGCGACGGCGCATGTCGGCGATAATTTGGGAACGCTTGACGATGTTGGCGTGCAAGGTCTCGCGGCGCAAATCGATAAAGCGATAGCGCAGGCGGGTGTCTTCGGGATAGTCGGGCTCCCCGAACACCGGCAAGGGCAGCTCTGCGGATTTGCCCAGCACTTCGATGTCACGGATGAAAACCTCGATCTCGCCGGTCGGCAGATTCTTGTTTGTGGTTTCCGGCGTACGCGCCTTGACCTCGCCGTCCACGCGAATGACCCATTCGGCCCGAACGGTTTCGGCCAGCTTGAAAGCGGGCGAGTCTGGATCGATCACACACTGGGTCAATCCATAATGGTCGCGCAGGTCCAGAAACAGCAGCCCGCCATGATCTCGAATGCGATGCACCCATCCTGACAGCCGAGCGGTCGAGCCAACATCTGCCTTTTTGAGTTGGGCACAGGTGTGCGAACGATAGCGATGCATCACAACAAGTCTTTCGAGAACGGAGTGGGAATTTGTGCCGGAAAAGCGCATGTGACGGGCCCAATGTCAAGCATGATGCGCCATGGCACTTTGCGGTGGGACAACAATGCTGATAACAGACATCCCATTATTTTTGAACTGGATACCGACTCAATGCAGGTCATCACTTCGACGCGGGCGCTGGAGGCGTTCTGCAAGGACGCTGCGACCTATGATTTCGTGACCGTCGATACCGAATTCTTGCGCGAAACGACATACTGGCCGAAGCTTTGCCTCATTCAGGCTGCCACCACCGACCGGGCGGTCATCATCGACCCCCTCGCCGATGACATCGATCTGGCGCCGTTCGCAGAACTTCTTGCGGACCGGCATGTGACAAAAGTATTCCATGCCGCAAGGCAGGATATCGAAATCTTCGTAAAACTGTTCGGCGTCGTTCCCCACCCCATCTTCGATACGCAGGTTGCCGCCAGCGTGTGCGGCCATGGCGATTCGGTCTCCTATGACAATCTGGTGCGCTCCGTGGTCGGCGAGCAGATCGACAAGAGTTCACGCTTTACGGACTGGTCCCACCGCCCACTGACCGAAAAGCAGCTCAGCTACGCTCTGGCCGATGTCACCCATCTGCGCGACATCTATGCGCAACTGCGCACTGAAATCGAAAAAACGCGCCGGGGCGCCTGGGTCGCCGACGAAATGGCCGTACTGGAAAGCGTCGATACCTACGTCATCCAGCCCGAAGTCGCATGGAAGCGGGTTAAGGCCAGGGTCAACAAGCCCCGCGACCTGGCCGCCCTTCAAGCCATTGCCGCCTGGCGCGAACGCCGTGCTCAGGAAAACGACCAGCCACGTGGCCGGATCCTCAAGGACGACGCCATCGCCGAGTTGGCGATCCAGCGCCCCACCACACCCGATGCCTTCGAAAAGCTTCGCGCCGTACCGCGTGGCTATGGTCGGTCGTCGGCTGCTGGAGAATTGATCGCCATCATCAAATCGGTGGAAGCAGCGGACAAATCGAGCCTGCCCAAGATCGCCGAACGCCCCCGCGGACCTTCACCCAAAGGCGCAGTCGGCGACCTGCTTCGAGTCTGGCTCAAGGCCGTTGCCGACACCAACGGCGTTGCAACCCGCATCATCGCCAGTTCCGATGACATCGATGCCATTGTGCTTGACGACAACGCCGACGTGCCTGCCCTCAAAGGCTGGCGCCGCAAGCTGTTTGGCGAAAAGGCCCTGGCGATCAAGCACGGTCGCATGGCTCTAGCCGCGACGCGCAAAGGTGTGGTCGAAGTGTCCGTCGACCTTGCCGAATAAGGGTCAATCGACCCTTATTGTGCCATCCTTGAACCCCGCTTCAGTGGCCAGTTGGCGTTGGCGCCCGCGCATCCTGTCGCCGTCCAGAAACGCCAGGTCGGCAGGCAGGTGCAATTCGAGTGTTTTGCCATCCACCGAGAACCGGGTGCGCGGCAGAATTCCCGGCATGGCTGCTGCCAGCGGATAAGCGACCCGAAAATAGGCAGCGATCAATCGCGCCCTTGGCCCCAAATCCTTGCCAGACAGTTCAAGCAGCTTGGCATTGGTGCTTTTTTGCTTAAAGCCCATGTAGCGGAACGCCAGGGTTTGAGCGAGAAAAGCCCGACCGGCGTGACTGATCCCGACAATGTCGGAAAAGGCCACCATCTGGATGCTTTGTTCGCCCCGATAGTCCGGATGTGCCCGCCAACCGATATCGGAAATATAGCACGCAGCCTTGCGCAATCTTTCCTCATCGGTGCTTTCCTGAGCTCCGATCAGATTGAACAATGCCCCGCTGCCATCGATAAGATCGCCCGAAAATTCAGGCGCCCGCGAACGCAGCATGGAAATTTCCGCTGCAGCCTGCAGCAGTGGATCGATTTCCTTTTCGGGGTCTGGGAGCCTGTCGTAAAGATAGCCCTCACGTACGCCCTGTGCCGAAAAGACGACTTCATCGAAGTCTCCGGCCCGCAACACTTCCGCCAGAACGGCCGCACCGTAGGGCAGAAGATCCTTTCGCGACCCCGATACCGTTTCGATGCCCTTGACCAGTTTCTTGTCGCCATTGCCCTCGATCAGTGCTTCGCACAAGGGCAGGATGTCCGCCGTACTGACCACGTAATCCTGCACCATATGCAAAGGATAGTTGCACCGGGCCTGATGCAATTTGGCCAACGCACGCCACGTACCACCGATGGCCGCAAAAGATTTGTATCGTCCCGGTTCGAGCAGCTTGGACGACTTGAGGCGCTCCCGGATGATCCCCGACGCCTTGGTCGCTGTCATCTGGGTGTCGTCCTGAAGCCTGATGACACCCAGTTCGTGGGTCTCCCCACCGGTATCTTGCCCGCCATCCACCATGGCCAGTTCCAGGCTACCACCGCCCAGATCACCCACCACTCCCACGAACTCGGGCATACCCGAGACCAGCCCAAGGGCCGCATAGTGGGCTTCTTCAGAGCCGCTGAGCACCCGCACCGGCACACCTATGATATCCTCGACGGCCCGTGCAAATTCCGGCCCGTTTTCAGCCTCCCGGGTGGCCGATGTGGCGATGGCGTAAATGTCGCCGACTTCAGTCAAACGGCAGACCAGCGCAAACCGCCTTATGGCCTTCAGGGCGCTGGCCATCGAGGTCTCGGCCAGCCGCCCAGTGGCGGCCACCCCGCGCCCGAGCGTGGACGAGGACTTCTCATTGTAGAGAACCGTCAAAGCGCGCGCGAGGCGCTCGTAAACAACAAGACGCACCGAGTTCGAGCCGATGTCGAGCACCGCAACGGGCTTGGCCCCTGAAAGGCGGCCCTGCCCGGCCGGGTCGGATTCAAGGCTCCAGAATCGAATCAAAGATCACTGTCCTCGTCGTCGCTATCCCCGTGCAACGCGCTCCCGCGTCCCGACAGGGATGGATTGGTCATGAAATAGTCGTGCGCGTTGAATGCCTCTTCTCCATCGCCAGGCACAATGCGCTGGGCAGTACCATCCGGCAGGACCTCCCAGCTTTGCTGGTTGTCGCGAAGGTTGGCCACCATGATGCGGTCGAGAATCTGCCTGTGCACGGTCCGGTTCTTAATAGGCACCAGCGTTTCGACACGCCAGTCCAGATTGCGCGGCATCAGATCTGCCGAAGAAATATAGACCGCCGCGTCGCGCGATGGCATCTCGCCACCATTGCCAAAGCAATAAATTCGGGAATGCTCAAGGAACCGCCCGACGATGGACTTGACGCGGATATTGTCAGAAAAGCCCGGAATACCAGGCCGCAAACAACATATTCCGCGCACCACCAGCTCGACCTTCACGCCGGCCTGACTGGCCTCGTAAAGGGCATCAATGAGCTCGGGATCGACCAGTGCGTTGCATTTGAACCAGATGGCAGCGGGCTCGCCCCGGCGCGCCAGTTCGATCTCGGTTGCAATATGTTCCATCAACGTCGCCCGCAACGCGAACGGCGAAATGGCGATGGCTTCGAGTTCACTGGGGCGTGCATAGCCGGTGATGAAGTTGAACACCCGTGCAACGTCACGCGTGATAATCGGATCGGCCGTAAAGTAGGACAGATCGGTATAAATTTTGGCCGTTACCGGGTGGTAGTTGCCTGTCCCGACGTGGCAATAGGAAACCAGCTTGCCCTTCTCGCGCCGCACGACCTGGCTGAGCTTGGCGTGGGTCTTGAGCTCTATGAACCCGAAGACCACCTGCACGCCGGCCCGTTCAAGATCACGCGCCCAGCGGATGTTGGCTTCCTCGTCGAACCGTGCCTTGAGTTCGACCAGCGCGGTGACCGATTTACCCATCTCGGCCGCCGCTATCAGGGCCTTGACGATCGGCGAGTCCTTGGACGTGCGGTAAAGCGTCTGCTTGATCGCCACAACATCGGGATCGCGTGCCGCCTGGGCGACAAACTGCGCAACGACATCGAAACTCTCGTAAGGGTGGTGGACAACAATGTCCTTTTCCTGGATCGCGGCAAAACAATCACCGTGATGGTCACGGATGCGCTCGGGAAAGCGGGCGTGGTAGCGCGGAAACTTCAGCTCTGGCCGATCCAGATCGCAAATCTTGCCCGCGTCGGCGAGCGCCATAAAGCCATCGACCTCGAACGTATCCTCGGCCGTAATGCCCAGTTCTTCAGCGATAAGCCGCTTGAGCGAACGCGGCATGGACCGCTCGATTTCCAGCCTTATCACCTGGCCGCGACGACGCTGACGCAGTGCCGATTCGAACTCGACGACCAGATCGGCTGCCTCATCGTCGATTTCGATTTCGCTGTCACGAACGATCCGGAACGACCCGTGCCCGACGATGTTGTAGCCGGGAAATATCTTGTGGAAGAAGATCTGGACCATCGTCTCGACAGTCACCATCTCGACGCGCCGATCCGAAATCGCCTTGGTGGGCAGCTTTATGAAACGGTCGAGGTTGGACGGTATGCGCACCAGTGCTGTCAGACGCGAATTGTCAGTCGCCCGGTCGAGTTGGAAGGCCAGAGAGAACCCGAGATTGGGAATAAACGGGAAGGGGTGAGCCGGATCGATGGCAATCGGCGTCAGCACCGGAAAAATCTCTTCCCGGAAAATCTTTTGCAGGAATTCAACCTGTTCCGGCGTGAGATCCGCAGCTTCATGCAGAATGATGTTCTGCTCGAACAACTCATCGCGAATAGACTGCCACTGATCCTGCTGTTCGAGGTGCAGATGCTGGGCAAGCGTCGTGATCTCCTCGATCTGCTCGCTCGGCGTCATGCCATCGGCGCTTTCGCGCGGCAGACCCGCCCGCAATTGCCCTTTCAGGCCGGCGACGCGCACCATGAAGAACTCGTCGAGATTGTTGGCCGAAATCGAGACGAACCGCAGCCTTTCCAGCAGTGGGTGATTGGGATTGGCCGCTTCTTCGAGCACCCGCATATTGAACTGAAGCCAGCTCACCTCGCGGTTTACGAACCGCGCAGGGCTCGACCGCAATGCCTCGATATCGGGCGCGGCCTCGTCGCTCGAATGCTGGTCATGGGCCATATCGTCCATTTTTCACCTTTCCCGGTCGCCTAGCGTTCCGAGCGGATTACCAGCGCTTCGGCCGCAATGGCCCGCGTGATTGCCCGCCCCCGTGACAGTGACAGCCTGTCGAGAAGCTCGACCAGAGCGACCACTTCCTCCGACGAGCGCTCCATGCGGCCCACCAGATAGGAGATTACTTTCGGATCGACCGACAACTGCCTGTCGGCGAACAATTTCACGAACATCTGCGACAACAAGATGTCATCGGGCGCAGTGAGCGAAAAGTGCGCGGCCAGCCGGACACGCGATTTGACGTCATTGGTCTTGTAGGGCCATTCGTTTACCTGAGTCCTGGCCGTCATCAATAGAGGCCGCTCGTCGCGCATGGACTGGTTGAGCAAATGAAAAAGCTCCGCTTCCTCATATCCGTTCCGATCCGCATCTTCCACCAGAACCGGTTGCCGTCCGCCCTCTGTGGCGAATGTTTCGGCAATATCGGGCCGCATGATGGCTGCACCGGCCCGCCTCGCCCATATCCGTGCCAGATGTGACTTGCCCGATTTGGCGGCTCCGACCACCAGCGTCATGGGAGCGGCCCAGTCGGGGAACGCCATCACATGTCCGAAAGCCATCTCGTTGCCGGCACACACCATGAAATCATCCTCGGTCTGGGCAACATCGTGCCCGAGATCGAGAATAAGCTGTTCCTTTGTCAGCGGGGACAAGGTGCTAGGAGATTTCTTTTGGGCTTGCATCGGCGCCAGCCTTCTGCGGAGCAATCATTGCAGTCGGTGAATCGTAGATGGGGCTTTGCTTGTATTTGCGAACAGCCCAACGGACGAGCACACCACAGATGGCCGCCAGTGGCACGGCAATCAAGACCCCCAGCGCCCCGAAGAGGACGGCAAAGGCAAAAAGCGAGAACATCAGCCAAACGGGATGAACACCAATGCTCGATCCCACGAGTTTGGGGTACAAAATATTGCCTTCGAGAAACTGGCCGACGAGAAAAATCGCCAGGATCACAGCCATCATGGGCCATTCGGGCCAGAACTGCACGAGGGCAATGCCCATCGAAAGCACAAACCCGATCAATGCGCCGACATAGGGAATGAAGCTGAAAAGCCCGGCCATCAATCCGATGGCGAGACCAAAGCTCAGCCCCGCCAGCGACAGCGACACGGCATAAAATATTGCCAATATCCCCACCACGGCGCCCTGCCCGCGAACAAAACCGGCAAGGGCTATGTCCATGTCCTTAAACAGCGCGTGCATCTCGGCGCGGTGCGCCGGTGGAAACAGGCTATCTACGCTGGCCACCATGCGGTCCCAATCGAGAAGGAGATAGAAAGCCACGACCGGGGTTACGACGATGATGCCGATCGTATTTATGATGCTCATCGATTGCTGCATCACCTGCCCGGTAAAGCCGGTGAGCATGCCGATGCCATCGGCGAACATCTGTTCGATGCCGCGCTCGAGTTCCTGCATCCGTTCGGGACCGAGCCATTGCTCGAGCCGCGGGATCATGTTCTCGATGAACACCTGCAACTGCTGGACATAGGTGGGAATGTTGCGCGCCAGCCCGAAAGCCTGCTGAAGCAGGAGCGGAACAATAAGCAGGAAGACAGCCAGCAGCGCCAGCATGGCCAGCAGCATCACAATCAGTGTTGCAAACCCGCGATGGAACTTGCGGCTCTGAAGCCAGTCGACGAACGGGTTGAGCAGATAGGCCAGCGTGATGCCGAGAACGAATGGCAGCAGAATGCCGCGGAAGACCCACAACAGGACCCCCAGAACGACTAACAGTGCGATCCAGAAGGTGATCTGGTTCCTCAGTGACATGGCAGTCCTTGCGTGTAGCGTTGCGAGCCGGTATCAGCCTTCCGAAATATAGAGCCCGACCGGGCCGATCAACGTTAATCTGATGCCGCCCCTCACAAGGGCGCATCACTGGGGATGGCGTATCCAAATGTCCGACGACACAAACCTGCCCTCGAACGGCCTTTCCTACAAGCAGGCCGGAGTCGATATCGACGCGGGAAACGCGCTCGTCGAAGCCATCAAGCCGGCAGTCAAGTCGACCCGCCGCCCGGGCGCAGATGGGGAAATCGGCGGTTTCGGCGGTCTGTTCGATCTCAAGGCGGCCGGGTTCACCGATCCCGTACTGATCGCTGCCAATGATGGCGTCGGAACCAAGCTGCGGATCGCGATTGATGCCGGCATCCACGATACCGTCGGCATCGATCTTGTCGCCATGTGCGTCAACGACCTCGTCGTCCAGGGTGCCGAACCGCTGTTCTTCCTCGATTACTTCGCCACCGGCGCGCTTGACGTTGCCCAGGGCACTGCCATCGTCGAAGGCATTGCCGAAGGTTGCCGTCAGGCAGGATGCGCGCTGATCGGTGGGGAAACCGCTGAAATGCCCGGCATGTATCACGGTGGCGATTACGACCTCGCCGGCTTTGCCGTGGGCGCCGCGGAACGCGGCAGCCTCCTGCCCCGTACCGATATTGGTGCCGGGGACAAGCTCGTCGCCATCGCTTCGTCCGGCGTGCACTCGAACGGCTATTCGCTGGTCCGCAAGATCGTGGACATGTCCGGCCTTGCCTGGTCCGATCCAGCACCCTTTGCGCCCGAATCCAGCCTTGGCGCCGCGCTGCTCGTGCCCACGAAAATCTACGTCAGGCCGCTGCTCGATGCAATCCGCTCGGGTCTGAACATCAAGGCGCTGGCCCATATCACCGGTGGCGGATTTCAGGAAAACATCCCCCGCGTCCTGCCCCAAACGCTGGCGGCGCGCGTCGATCTCGATGCGGTATCGACGCCCAAAGTCTTTGGCTGGCTGGCCAGACAGGGCGGGATTGCCGAGCGGGAAATGCTGCGCACCTTCAATTGCGGTGTCGGCATGCTGGTCGCCGTGAGTGCCGGGGATGCCGAAGCACTCGTCGCCAAACTCGAAAGCCACGGCGAAACCGCCAGCATCGTTGGCGAACTGGTCGAGCGCAGCGGTGATGCCGTTGAATTTACCGGTGCCCTCTCCCTATGAGCGCCAAAAAGCGCGTCGCCGTCCTTATTTCCGGGCGCGGCTCGAACATGACGGCCTTGATCGAAGCCGCCAAGGCTCCACAATATCCCGCCGAAATCGTCGGCGTCTTTTCCAATCGCGCCGCGGCACCGGGCCTGCAAACGGCCCGCGCCGAAGGGATCGAGACGGCCAACCTCGCGCAGAGCA
Source organism: uncultured Pelagibacterium sp. (assembly GCF_963972885.1). Taxonomy (NCBI): domain Bacteria; kingdom Pseudomonadati; phylum Pseudomonadota; class Alphaproteobacteria; order Hyphomicrobiales; family Devosiaceae; genus Pelagibacterium; species uncultured Pelagibacterium sp. The sequence goes on from NZ_CAXAXY010000032.1 coordinate 24,269, forward strand.
GCTTTGAGAGCCGTCTCGATTTCGAAAATACGCTGACCCGGATCCTTGAGGGCTGGGCCGTCGATTACATCTGCCTTGCCGGCTTCATGCGTATTCTGACGGCCGAGTTCACGACGCACTGGCAGGGAAAGGCCATCAACATCCATCCTTCGCTCCTGCCCGCCTACAAGGGGCTCGACACCCACGCACGGGCCATTTCCGATGGCGCGCTCGAGGCAGGTTGTACCGTCCATTTCGTGACACCGGGCCTTGATGAGGGCCCTGCCATCCTGCAGGCCCGCGTGCCCATCGCGCCGGGCGATACCCCCGAGACGCTGGCTGCCCGGGTGCTGGCGGAGGAACACAAGCTCTATCCCAAGGCTCTGGCCCTGCTTGCATCCGGAGCGGTTGCCTATCGCGGCTGACGTCAAAATCGGGTGGTTCGGATCACCCGATTTGATAGGTGTCATTTCCATAACTGCTTCGACATCGCGCCGGCAAAGGCGTAGCGTTCCGGTCTTCCACCTGTAGGCACAATCCCATGGCGACTCGTGACTGGTTCTGGATTCTTCTGCTCGGAGGGATCTGGGGCTTCTCTTTCATTTTTAACGCAATCCTGATTCGCGAACTCGGACCTCTCTGGGTTTCGGCGCTGCGCGTCTGTATCGGCGCGCTGGGCTGCTGGGTGGCGCTGTTCGTCATGCGCAAACCCGTGCCGCGCGACCCCATGCTCTGGCTCAAACTCGGTGCACTGGGCTGGCTGGCCTATTCGATCCCGTTCGCCCTCTATCCGCTGGCTCAAGGGAGCCTGGCGAGTGGTGTCGCGGCGATCATCAATGCCCTGACCCCCATCATGACGGTGATCATCTCACTGTTCTTCAGCGATGGGGAACGGGCCAGCGTGCTTAAATTCGTCGGCGTGGTTTGCGGGTTCACCGGCGTTGCCATTCTTGCCTCGCCGGCTCTTCAGAGCGGCGGAAATTCGCAACTCTGGGCCATCGCCGCCTGCCTGGGCGCGACGATCTGCTACGCGTTTTCGCTCAACATTACCCGCAGCTTCAAATCCGTTGAGCCGACGGCATTCGCGGTCATGGCCCTATCAGGCGCAGGCCTGAGCTCGGCGATCGTGGCCTTCGGCTTTGAGGGTCCGCCGGTCATTACCTTGCCGGAAACCTGGTTGGCCGCCTTTGGGATCGGACTTATGGCCACGACCTTCACGTTCATCATCATGTACCGCATCCTGCCCCGGATCGGTGCGACCAACTTTTCGACGGTAACCTTCATAGCGCCCGTATCCGCGATCATATTCGGCTTCGTGCTGCTCGGGGAAATCATTCTGCCCACCCATCTCTTGGGCATGCTGGCCATCTTCATCGGTCTGTTGATGATCGATGGCCGCCTGCCCCGCCTGCTGGGCATGCGCTCACGAACCGCCGATTAGCTCCGCGTCGGCTGAACGGGATCGCCCGGATTGGGCGGAATTTCCGGCTCCGGCGGATGCGGAATGGGATCGGTGGGATCTGGGACCGGACTATCGGGCGGCCGTGGAACCGGGTCGGGATTCGGCCCCGGAATCGGCGGGGTGGGATCGGGATTGGGAATAGGGTTGTCGGGTGGTGGGTTGGTCATGGCGACCTCCTTTCCCAACCAACGAAAACCCTATCGCCTGTGTTCCCTATCTATTCCAGTCCCAGCTTGGCTTTCAGGATTTCGTTGACCGCCTGCGGGTTGGCCTTGCCGCCGGTCTGCTTCATGACCTGACCGACAAACCAGCCCAGAAGACCCGGCTTGGTCTTGACCGCTTCGACCTGGCCGGGATTGCCGGCAATGATCTCATCGACGATCTTTTCGATCGCCCCGGTATCGGAGACCTGCTTCATGCCCCGCGATTCAACCAGTTCGGCCGGATCGCCGCCTTCGGTCCACACGATCTCGAACAGATCCTTGGCGATCTTGCCCGAAATCTCACCCTTGGAGATCAAATCCACGATGCCACCGAGCTGGCCGGCATCCATCGGGCTGTCATCGATGGAAAGCCCTTCCTTGGACAGGCGTCCGAAAAATTCGTTGATCACCCAGTTGGCGGCCAGCTTGCCATCGCGCCCCTTTGCGACGTCCTCGTAAAAATCGGCATAGCGCCGATCCGAGACCAGAACAGACGCATCGTAAGGGGTGACGCCATAGTCCTGGACCAAACGCGCGCTCTTTTCGTCCGGGAGCTCGGGCAAGTTCTCCGCGAGCATGGCGATGAAAGCGTCATCGAATTCGAGCGGCAGCAGGTCGGGATCGGGGAAATACCGATAGTCGTGCGCTTCTTCCTTGGACCGCATCGACCGGGTCGTGCCGGTCTTGGGATCGTAAAGCCGGGTTTCCTGATCGATCACCCCGCCATCTTCCAGAATATCAATCTGGCGGCGCGCCTCATATTCGATGGCCTGGCCGGCAAAGCGGACCGAATTGACGTTCTTGATCTCACAGCGCGTGCCGAATTCGCCGCCGGGGCGACGAACCGAAACGTTGATATCGGCGCGCATCGAGCCCTGCTCCATATTGCCGTCGCAGGTGCCCAGATAACGCAGGATCGTGCGCAGCTTGGTGAGATAGGCCTTGGCTTCATCCGACGAGCGCAGATCGGGCTTGGAGACGATTTCCATGAGCGCCACGCCCGAGCGGTTGAGATCGACAAAGCTCATATTGGGGTGCTGATCGTGAATCGACTTGCCCGCGTCCTGTTCGAGATGCAGACGCTCGATACCGATTTCGACCTCGCCGTCTTCACCGAGGTCGAGCATGACCTTGCCCTCGCCGACGATGGGGTCCTTGAACTGGGAAATCTGATAGCCCTGAGGCAGATCGGGATAGAAATAGTTCTTGCGGTCGAACACCGAGCGCTTGTTGATCTGGGCCTTGAGCCCCAGCCCGGTGCGCACGGCCTGGCGCACGCATTCCTCGTTGATGACCGGCAGCATGCCGGGCATGGCGGCATCGACAAACGAGACGTTGGAATTGGGCGGATTGCCGAATTCGGTGGACGAGCCCGAGAACAGTTTGGACTCCGAGGTCACCTGGGCATGCACCTCCATACCGATGACCATTTCCCAATCGCCGGTGGCGCCGGAGATGAAATATTTCGGGGTGGGGGTGCGTGTATCGACCAGTGTCATGGAAGCGAAGACCTGCTTGATTGCTCAGGCGCGAGAATGCGCGGAAATATGATGTGGGGGATAAAACAATTGCCGCCGTCAGGCTAGTGGTTCTTTGTCGCGAGATCGAACCGAAAAAGTCTGCAACTTTTTCTGACCTCGCTCTAATGGGCCGTGACCACCAGTTGCTTTTCCATGCGCACTTTTTCGACGCGCTGGCCCAGCATGCGGGAGAATTTGACCCCGCGCCAGACGATCCCATACCCCTCGCGAGCGTAAAAGCGGATGGCGCCACCATTTTCCGCGTGAGTTTCGAGCACGGCGACATCGTGCCCGGCGCGGAAAATGTCCTGCTCGACGGCAGAAAGAAGTGCACGGCCAATGCCGTTTCGCTGATGGGCGGGGGTGACCCAGAGATCGGATATATAATCACTCATCGGCTCGCGGGCACCCCAGCCCGTCAGCTCCCCGTCATGCTCGGCCACCGTGATCGCGTCGCTGGCCGTGATGCAGAACAGCTGGAACGACAGCTCGAGCGCGGCACGTTCGGCAGCTATTCCCTCTTCGGATTCAGGGCTGATGATGTGGCGCATGCTCGAATCCCAGGACGCAAAAGCCAGCTTGCCGAGCTTGTCGGCTTCGGCGATGGAGGCGCGGCGGAGGATCAGATTGTCGAGCATTTCCCTTGGCGCTCTATTTTTTCCGGGTCCGGGCAATGATGATGCCCTTTTCGTAGTTGATGTTCCAGTCAATTAATGTGCGCCAGAGCAATTCGGCCTGATCTTCATCGAGATCGAGATCAAGAGCCTGGGCCCGTCGCTTGGCGACAATCGCCTCGATCCGGGCCGGATCGTTGGCCTCATGGGGATCGGTCTTGATCTCGGCCATCCGCGTCACATAGCCATGCCGCTCGGCAAAAAGTTCGATCAGCGCGTTATCGATCCGGTCGATCTCGACGCGCACATCGTCCTTGGTTTCACAGTCGGCGGGCAGTTTTATGGCGGTCATTGCAGTGTTTCCATTTTGGCAGTGATGCAGGTGTGCATCGGCGGACGACAATTTTCAACCACCCTATTCGGCCCACTTGCCTGCCGGCAGCCACCGGTCTAAGCAACCACCTGATGTGCAATCTGTCTGAGCTCCGCTGAGGCCCGGTCAAATAAGGCTGGGCTGAAAATCGAACCCACCGTTCTCCCTGCGTTATGCGGGCGGCACGGTTTCGATCGGCTGGCGGTCCTTTCCGCCAAATTTGCAGACACACTTTCATGGACATTTCCCGAGACGAACAGCGCGTGCTGCACGCGTTGGCACAGGGCGGCTACATCCAGCCGCTCAAGGACGCACGCGGCAAAATCGCCGACATCGAGTGCTTTAACCGCGACGGCTGGCTTTTGACCCAGTGCGACATGACGCTGTTCAAGAAGCTGCGCCGCCGCAAGACCATCGCCTCTCAGGGTGGTGGCCCCTACCGGATAACCAGGCGGGGCGTGATGTTGGTGCGCAGTCAAACCGACAACCGCTGAACGATGCCGATGGACCGGCGCGGCAAATCGTCCGCCGGTCCAGCGGACCGCGGTTATCGCAAAACTCAAAGACGGCATGGGGCGATGAACGCTCCGCATGGTTTAGTTTTTATATGAAGCGATC
>NZ_CAXAXY010000033.1:0-27939 GCF_963972885.1 uncultured Pelagibacterium sp.
GCGGGTGTCGCATCTCTAAGTGGCCCATGTGTCGCATTACTAAATAGCCGCTACATCCGTTATTCGCATAATATATATTATGGAACTTTTATCACAAACGACAACTGCGGTCATGGCCGTGTGGAGCTGCAAAAAGCCTCTCTAGAGCCGTTCAGGATTTGATTGAATCAAATCCTTGGCTCTAAATCCTTGTTTTGTCGCGTGTCCGAACCGCAAAACCGTTTCCACTTTTGCTGGACACGCTCTAAGTGTTTGTTCGGTCACGTTTTTGTCGGGAATGCGGCATCCATCCTCCCGCAAAATGACCTAGCGATCGACAGTGACCCAGCGCAGCATGAAGAAATTGTCGGGACGCTGCACGACTGATATCCCGTCGCGTGCCGCCCAGACGAGCGGTTCTTCATAGAGCGGAACGTATGCGACCTCCTCTTGCAGAATGCCGGCGATTTCGTCGAGCATGGACTGACGCAACTCGGGATCGAGTTCTGATTGGACCATGGGAAGCAATTCATCGATGCGGGCGTTCGAGTAGCCACCGTAGTTCCATGTGCCCAGAGTGTCGGTCGGCGTGTGTGCAAGAAAGCGGATCGGGTGCTCAGCGTCGAAGGTGCCCGGTGACCAGCCGAGCAGATACATATCGTAATTGCCTTCACGCAGTTCGGTCCAGTAATTGGCAACCGGAATTGCTTCGAGCTGCGCTTCAAGGCCGATCTGAGCGAGCATGGCAACGATGGCCTGGCAGACCTCTGAATCGTTGAGATAGCGATCGTTGGTACACTTGAAATTGAAGCTGAACCCGTCTGGATGGCCGGCCTCGGTCAAAAGTTGGGCTGCCCGTTCGAGGTCATATTCCGGGCGGTCGGAATGTTGTTGTGAATAGCCTGACAATCCGGCGGGTTGAAGCTGGCTTGCGGGCTTGGCGAGGCCGTTCATCAGGATTTGATCGATGGCTTCGACGTTGACCGCATGCGCTACGGCCCGGCGAACCAAAACGTCCTGAAAGGGATTGCCTTGCACAGAGCCATCGCCGCCATAAAGCATGTCCTTGTCGTGGCCGAAGCCGAGCATGATAACGCGTGCCTCGATCCCTTCAAAGATCGTGATGCCCTCACTGGCCCGCAAGCGCTCGACGTCCTGGACCGGCACCGAAGCCAGCATGTCCACCTCGTTGGAGACAAGGGCGGCGATAGCGGTCGCGGCTGTGGTAATGGGATTGAAGATGGCTTGGGTGATGTTGTGTTCGGGGGTATCCCACCAGTCAGGATTGGGCACGAGCGTTGTTTGGACCCCTGGTTCCCGATCGACCAGCATAAATGGCCCTGTGCCGTTGGTCTCCAATGTAGCCGCGGTCTGCTGATCGCGGGCCGGGGCAATCGAGCCATTGGCCTGGGCCCAGTCGCGATCCATGATCATCCAGTTGGCGATGGAATCGGGGAAGATCGGGTTGGGCGCATTGAGCACGATCTCAACGGTGAGATCGTCCACTACGCGAACTTCAGATACCGGCGCGAACCATGAGCGAACGTCCGACTGTTCGGAGATCCCACGCTCGTAGGAAAACAGCACATCGTCGGCGTTAAAGGTCGAACCGTCATGAAACGTGACCCCTTCGCGCAAATGGAAGCGCCAGCCATCTTCATCCTCGAGCGGCTCCCAACTGGTGGCCAGAGAGGGTTCGAGCGCCATGTCCTTGCCGCGGCGGACGAGCCCTTCGTATATGTTGTTGAGAAACGAGGTGACCGGTGCCAGATTGGCCGCATGAGGATCCATGGTCGATGGATCGGTCGTGGCTGACCAGCGAAAGGTCTCGGCGTTGGCAATGCCAGCCATCGCAGATGTCGCTAACAGCACACCCGCTATAAGCCCTAATCTGGTCATACCGTTCTCCTTCCCAAATTGCAGCACTTTCTTTGCCTGAAGTCGGATACTACCTCAGAATTTGGGTGCCTGATACAATTGCACACCGTTTCAGCGTGAGATCACACACATGGGCCGTACCGCTACCTGGATCGCCAATCTAAAAACGTTTGTCGTCGATGGGGCGGAGAAGCTGCCAGCGGAGAATTTGGCCAATGATCTGATCGGGTTGGCGTGGGAGCATGAAGCGGAGCGTATCGTCGTGCCGGCCGGTTGCCTGCCGGACGAGGTGTTTGACTTGCGGTCAGGGATTCTGGGCGAAATGGCTCAGAAAGCGTCCAATTATCGCGTTCGGATGGTCATTATCGGGGATGTCTCTGGCCATGTGGAAGCGAGCAAAGCCTTCCGCGATTACGTCTATGAGACCAACAAGGGACTGACGCTCTGGTTCGTGGCCGATATGGCGGCGCTCGAGGCGCGGCTTGTGAGCTAATTCAGGCGGTTTCTTGCGCCCTGCCCTTTCCCACTCCGATGGTGCCGGCGGCTGCCAACGCGCTCAGGAAGGCCAGGCAGGCGGCTGCGGCCATGATCCAGCGATAGGACATACGCAGGGCCTCGGGTGGCAGGGTTGAAAGATCGGACCCACCAAAAGCAAAGCCAAGGGCAGCGACGGCGACCAGACCACCAATGCGCGAGGCAGCGTTGTTGATGCCCGAGGCGGTGCCGCCGGCATCGTCAGGGGCGGCATCGAACACGGCAGTGGTGAGCGGCGCGACGGTTATCGTCATGCCCACCCCGATGATGACGAGGCCCGGGAAGAAGGCCATCCAATATCCGCCGAGGTCGACCATCAGGGCCAGGACCACATAGCCGACGCCGGTGGCTGCCGGCCCGGCGATCAGCATGATGCGGGTGCCGATGCGCTTGGCCAGCGCGCCGGCATAGCGCGAGCCCAGTCCGAGCAGGATCGAGAACGGCAACAGCGCGGCGCCGGCCATGGTGGCGCTGTAGCCGTTTGCGTAGATCAAGACGAAAGGCAGGATGAACAGAGAGCCTGAAAGCGAAGCATAGAGGGTTATGGTGAGCAGGTTTGCGCCGGAAAACTGACTGTTGGCGAACAGCCCCATGGGCACGAGCGGTTCGCCGGCGCGGCGCTCAATGAAGAAAAAGGCGATGGCGAAGGGAATTGAAGCGGCAATGGCGAGGCTACCGTTGGTTGTATTGCCCTCGCCGGCGGTGATGAGGCCGTAAGAGAGCAGGCCGAGCCCTGCGACCATGGCGATCGTGCCGGCAATGTCGAACTCGCGATGGGTGCGGCCAGAGGGTGCTGCGGCGATGCGCCAGCCCATGGCCAGCGCGGCGGCGGCAATGGGAATGTTGATATAAAAGATGGCCCGCCAGCCAACCGTATCGACGAGCCAGCCGCCAAAGGGCGGGCCGAGTGCGGTAGTGAGTGCTCCTGCTGCCGCCCACGTGCCTATGGCCTTGCCGCGTGCTTCGCCAGTGAAAGCAGAGCCGATCAGGGCCAGGCTGGACGGGACGAGGAAGGCAGCGGCGATCCCCTGGATTGTCCGCGCGACAACGAGGGCCAGTGGGGACGGGGCGAGCGCGCAGGCGATGGAGGCCAAGGCAAAGCCGACAAGGCCGAAAAGAAAGACCCGGCGCTGGCCGAAGCGGTCGCCGATTGTGCCGCCAAGCAGGATGAGGCTGCCGAGCATGAGCATGTAGCCGTTGACCACCCATTGGGCAGTTGCGAGCCCGGCATCGAGGTCGGACTGTATGGCGGGCAAGGCGACATTGACCACCGAGCCGTCGATAAAGCCCAGGCTGGAGCCCAGAATGGTGGCGGGAAGCACCCAGTGCGTGTCGCGGATGGGGGTTTGGGAACTGTCGGCAGGATTGCTCATGGCGGGCGCTCGCGTGAGACGAAACCGTAGCGGTCCTAAAGCCTGATGTCGATCTCCATGCCGTCAAAGGCCGGTGTGACGTTACCCGGGGTTTCGGCGCCGAGGGTCACATAGTCCAGATCGACGTGGAGATTGGTGAGTACGGCCTGTTGCGGCCGATGTGTTTCGATCAGCGCCAGAGCCTGTTCAAGATCGAGATGGCTCGGATGGGGTGTGTAGCGCAATGCATCGAGGACCCAGGTGTCGAGGTTCTCGATTGCCCAGTGCGACGTTTCGGGAATACCCGAAAGATCGCAGGAATAGGCGAATTTACCTATACGGAAACCGAGCGAAGTGATCGAGCCGTGCTGCTGTTCGAAGGGCCGTAGAGTGACGGTGCCCCCTGCCCCATCGATGACGATTTCCTCGCCGTCGGCAATGGAGTTCGTGTTGAGAATCGGTGGGTAGGAGCTGCCCTGGGGTGCTGTAAAGCAATAGCCGAAGGCTTCGCGCAGCCGCACTTCGGTCGCCGTCGACATGTAGGCGTCGACGCGGCGTTTGGCGTTGAGAGCCAGAACGCGCAGATCGTCGATGCCGTGGGTGTGGTCGGCATGTTCATGGGTGAAAAATACGGCATCGATCTCTGGCACCTGTGCGGCGAGCATCTGCTCGCGCAGGTCGGGTCCGGCGTCGATAAGAACACGGGTGATGCCGTCGGTATCGTCGCGCGTGCCGGTGATCAGCAGGGCGCAGCGCAGACGGCGGTTCCTTGGATTTTCGGGATCGCAGGCGCCCCAGACATTGCCGATACGCGGCACGCCGCCGGACGAACCGCAGCCCAGAATACGGGCGGTGAGCCGGGTGGCGGGTCTGTCGCTCATACGGTCAGCCCTGTCTTTGAGAACAGGCGAGCGAAATTGCGGGTCGATTGCTCGGCGATGGTTTCGAACGGAACGCCGCGCAATTCGGCCAGCTTTTCGGCGGTGTGGCGCACGAAGGCGGGCTGGTTGGGTTTGCCGCGATGGGGAACCGGCGCGAGATAGGGCGCGTCCGTCTCGACCAGGAACCGGTCGTCGGGAACGAATTTGGCGACGTCCTGGATTTCGGCGGCGTTCTTGAAGGTGACGATGCCGGAAAACGAGACATAACCGCCAAGCGCCAGGCCGCGACGGGCCAGTTCGGCGCCGGAGGAAAAGCAGTGCAGCACGAAGGGGAAGGCCCCCTGCCCGGTTTCTTGCTCGAGAATGGCGATCATGTCGTCATCGGCGGAGCGGGCGTGGATGACCAGCGGCAGGCCCGTCTGGCGGGCGGCGGCGATGTGATTGCGGAATCCCTGAGCCTGGGCGTCACGGGGCGAGGAATCGTAGTGGTAGTCGAGCCCGGCCTCGCCGATGGCGACGCATTTGGGATGCTGGGATAAAGCGATTATTTCGTCGACGCTTACATCGAGTTCTTCATGTGCATTGTGCGGATGTGTGCCGACAGAGCAAAAGACGTTTTCATGCGTTTCGGCAATGGCGAGGAGCGCTTCAAAGCGCCGAATGCGGGTGGAGATGGTGACGCAATGGCTCACTCCATTGTCGCGGGCGCGCGAAAGAACGCCGTCGATATCGTCGGCAAGGACGTCGAAATCGAGGTGGCAGTGGCTATCGACAAGCATCAGGCTGCGCCTTCGTCCTTTTCCACATAGCGGGGGAAGACCCCCTCTGGCGCGGGCAGTGCGGTGCCTGCGGCGAGGCGGCCGTAGGAACCCAGTTGCTCGAAAGAGCGGCCCTCTGCGTGCAGACCCAGAAGATCGAGCAGTTTTTCGCTCGATGCGGGCATCACCGGCTGGGCGAGAATGGCAACCTGACGCACCACCTCGATTGTCACATAGAGCACGGTCGCCATGCGGGCCGGGTCGGTCTTGCGCAGCGCCCAGGGCTCCTGCCCCGCAAAGTACCGGTTGGCATCGGCCACCACCTGCCAGACGGCGTTGAGCATCTGGTGGATGGCCTGATCGTCCATCGCGGTTCGGGACGTTTCGAGCAGGGCATCGGCGGCGCCAAGAATGGCGTTGTCTTCGTCCGTCAATTCGCCTGGGGTGGGCACCTGCCCTTCGCAGTTCTTGGCGACCATGGACAGCGAGCGCTGGGCGAGATTGCCCAGATCGTTGGCGAGGTCGGCATTGATGCGGTTGACGATGGCTTCGTGATTGTACGAGCCGTCGCTGCCGAACGAGACTTCGCGCAGGAAGTAATACCGCATGGCATCGAGGCCGTATTTCGCGACGAGTTCGAAGGGATCGACGACGTTGCCGACCGATTTGCTCATCTTCTCGCCGCGGTTGAACAGGAAACCGTGGGCAAAGACGCGTTTGGGCAACTCGATATCGGCGCTCATGAGGAAGGCAGGCCAATAGACGGCGTGGAAGCGCACAATGTCCTTGCCGATCATATGAATATCGGCGGGCCAGTATTTCCAGCGCTCGGCATTCTCATCGGGATAGCCCGCGGCGGTAATGTAATTGGTCAGCGCGTCGACCCAGACGTACATGATGTGCTTGGGATCGTTGGGTACGGGCACGCCCCAATCGAACGTGGTGCGCGAGATCGAAAGGTCGCGCAGGCCCGATTTGACGAAGCTGGCCACTTCGTTGCGCCGCTCGGCGGGCAGGATGAACCCGGGGTTTGCCTCATAGTGGGCGAGCAGTTTGTCGCCATAGGCAGAGAGGCGGAAGAAATAGCTTTCCTCTTCCACCCATTCGACGGGTGAGCCGAGCGGTTCGCGCCGGATGCCGTCCTCGCCGAGCGTGGTTTCCTTTTCGTCGAAGAAGGCTTCCTGCCGGACCGAATACCAGCCGGAGTAGGAGTCGAGGTAGATATCGCCCTTTTCGACCATCTTGTTCCAGATGGCTTGCGAGGCCTTATGGTGCCGCTCCTCGGTTGTACGGATGTAGTCGTCGTAAGAGATGTTGAGGGTCGCCCAGAGGTCCTTGAAGGCCTGCGAGTTTTTGGTCGCCAGCTCGATCGGGGTGATCCCCTCTTTTTCGGCGGTCTGCTGCATCTTCTGGCCATGCTCGTCGGTGCCGGTCAGAAAAAACACATCCTTGCCGTCCAGCCGGTGAAAGCGCGCGATAACGTCACTGGCAATGGCGGTATAGGCATGGCCGATATGGGGGACGCCGTTGGGATAAAAGATCGGCGTGGTGATGTAGAAGGTCGGGCGGCTCATAGGAAAATCAGCTCACGGGCGTGGTTCGGCGCACATGATCGCGCAGGAAATCAAAGACTGCGACCAGCGTCTGCCGCCGGTCAAGATTGTAGATATCGGCATCGGCGATAAGGGCGTTGGCCTTCTCCCACAGGCCATTGGCCGAAGCAAGGCGGAAACGCGCGGCAGGGCCGGCGCGCGCGGCGTTTTCCGCCTCGGTGGCAAGCCAGTCGCGGATCATGTCCTGGGCAAAGCCCAATTCAGCCCCCTTGGATGCGGCCAGCCCGTCGGCAATCTTGAGATGGGCGCGCGTAGGGTGAGCCGACGGGTCTTTTAGCCAGGTCCGGAGCGCGTCGAGAACGTCGCCTTCCTCAAGCATGAGGGATTCAAAGCCCCGGCGGGGGCGACCGGCGGCAAAACTTACGGCGCGGGAGACATCTTGGGCCGCCAGCTCGGGGCGGATACGCGATATCACCTGTGCCGTATCGGGATCGGCGAGCGGGCGCAGGCCAAAACTCTGGCAGCGCGAGCGGATTGTGGCCAGCATGCCGCCGGGGCGATGGGACAACACGATGAACATTGTGTCGGCGGGTGGCTCTTCGAGGGTCTTGAGGAGCGCATTGGCGGAATTGGCGTTGCAATCGTCCACGCTGTCGACAATGGCGAGGCGGTAGCCTGCCCTGCCCCGGGTCTGGTGCAGGGAGTCGCGCATGGCACGCACGTCGTCGACACGTATGGCCGAATAGTATTTTTCGGAATTTGCAGGATCGGTGGTGCGGCGCAACAGGAACAGGTTTGGATGGGAAAGCGCAGCGACCTGGGCGCTTATTCTTTCCTCGGATTCATCGGAGGTGCGCGAGAGAACCTGACGGGCGATGTCGAAAGCGAAGGTCGCCTTGCCGATACCGCGCGGGCCGTGGAGCAGGATGGCGCTGGGCAGGCGATTGCGCTCGAGCGCGCTCAGAAGCGAGGCGCGCGCCTGGTCATGGCCGACAAGCGTGCCGAATTCGGGCGCAGGCACGTCGGTGATCTGATCGGCTTCGCGACGTTCTACACTCACCCGGCCAATCCTTCGCGGGCCAGATCGGGGAAATGATCGAGCACGGCGCGCCAGATCGCTTCGGTGAGGACGTCTTCTTCGGTATCGGCCGACAGGACAACGCAGCGTCCGGGATTGGATATCGCTATGGCAAGGAAATTGTCGCGCAGGCGGCGATGGAAGGCGAGGTCCTCTTTTTCGAAGCGGTCGGCGATGGCGGGCATGCCGTCTTCCGTGGCGCGTTTGCGCACGCGCTCAAAGGCGATGTCAGGATCCATGTCGAGTATGACGGTGAGCTCGGGCGTATGGCCGTTGAGGGCGAGATGTTCGAGTGCATCGATCAGTTTGTCATCGACTCCGCCGGTCAGGCCCTGATAGGCGCGGGTCGAATCGGCGAAGCGGTCGCAGATGACCCATTTGCCCTCGGCCAGCGAGGGCGCGATCAACTGGTTGACGTGATCGAGGCGGGCGGAGGCAAACAGCACAGCCTCTGCACCGACGCCCCAGCTTTCGGGCTTGCCCTGCAGGATGAAGGAGCGGACGGCCTCGGCCTTTGGTGTGCCGCCGGGCTCACGGGTGCGGACCACCGAAATGCCGTATTCGGACAGCCGGTCGGCCAGACGGCGGACCTGGGTGGACTTGCCCACGCCCTCCCCGCCCTCGAACGTTATGAATCGGGGGGTGATCGATCGGTGCTGATCTGCCGCCATCGTGTCCGTATCAAATCCTGTTGCGGCCGCCAGACCGAAATCACCCGGTGTCAAAACCAGCCGAACGCCAGTTCCCAAAGCGCGTCGGTCGCCCGCCGCATGATGCCACCTTGTCCGACAGCCTCTGCCGCGTAAAGCGGTGCGGTCTGAATGATCTGGTCATCGCAAAGTATGTTGAGTTGCGCAAGCCTGTCGCCGGCGCGGACCGGGGGAAGGATCGGCGCGGCATAGGTGATACTGGCGGAAAGGCAGCGGCGATTGCCGCGCGGCAGGTAGATATCGATGCTGCCTTCGCCGACTAGGCCAACGCTGGCCCGTTCGCCGCCATAGACGCTGGCTTCGCCAACGATTGCGCCGTTCGCGAAGGCGGGGATGCGCTCGAAGCTGCGGGAGCCCCACGTGATGAGGGCGCGCGCCTGCTCATTGCGCTGGTTGACGCTGTCCATGCCGTGCAGAACAGCTATGAGGCGACGCCCGCCTTCTGTGGTCGAAGCGACGATGCCATAGCCTGCAGATTCGGTGTGCCCTGTCTTGAGGCCATCGACCCCGATGCCGAGCCCGAGAAGTCCATTGCGGTTGGATTGGCGGATATCGTTCCAAGTGAATTCTTCGATGGCGAAGACCGGATAGTAATCGGGAAACTCATGGATGATGTAGCGGGCAAGATTGGCCAGATCGCGGGCCGTGACGTACATGTCAGGATCAGGCAGCCCGCTGGCATTTGTGAAATGGGAATCGGTGAGCCCGATGTCCAGGGCAAACTCGTTCATGATATCGGCGAAGGCCGGTTCGCTGCCGGCGATGCCTTCGGCCAGCGCGATGGAGGCATCATTGCCCGACTGGATGATCACCGAGTGCAACAGATCATCGACGCTGATTTGCGAACCGAGTTCGGCGAACATCGCCGAGCCACCCGAGGGCGCTCCGCCGGTTCGCCATGCGTGTTCGGATATGAAGAACTGATCGGTGAGGTTGAGCGCGCCGCGTTCGACCATGTCGAGGACGATTGCGACCGTCATCAGCTTGGCCATGCTGGCCGGTTCGATCCTTGTGTCGGCCTCTTTCTGAAACAGCACCGTGCCCGATTCATGATCGACCAGAATGGCGTATGGAGCGCTGGTGTCGAAATCGAGCTGGGCGTTGGCCGGGTGGGCCAGAGCAGCGATGATGGCCAGTCCAACGAAGATTACGCGCCAGGTACGTTCCAGACGAACCATGAGAACCAGCCGCGTTGCGGCGCCCTTTTTTAAGCTAAGCCTTGGTCCCTCAATACAAAGTCGGGGAGGATAAGCCAAGTGATGTTGCCATATCCACGGCGTCGGTTTCGGTCACACCTTCGCGAAGATGGGTGAGCATGAGATGGGTGACTGCCTGATCGCCCTGAACCACCGTGGTGGTGTCGACGGCGCCAAGAAGAGCAAACCGAGTGGCGATGTCGCGGGCAGCCGCTTCATCATTCCAGGTGCCGAGCGCCATCCGAACGGGCGTTCCGTTGGGTTCGGACGTCGTTTCAAGGGATGTTGCGCCAGCGTAGGACAGGACCCGGAAGGGGATATATTCGGGCGCGGCAATACTGCCGGCGGCCTCCGAAGCCGTTGCGGGACGCGGAACTGGCGTCGGGGCGGCCGCGGGAGATGCGGCGGGTTCAGGGCTGGCCTGTGCGACCTGCACGGGTTCCTGATAGGCCATGCGCGTGTTGTTCTGGATCTCATAGGGGGTCAACTGGTTGATCGAGGCGACGAGGAACTTGGTGTCATCGCCCTCGAGCGGAGCCGGTCCGATATACTGCACGCGGACATTGGCCGTACCCTGCTGCTGGAAACCGAGAACTTCAGCGGCGCGGCGGGAGAGATCGACGGTGCGCTCATAGGAAAACGGACCGCGATCGTTGATGCGGACGATCGTCGAAGCGCCGTTATCGGCGTTGGTCACCCGGACGTAGGATGGCAGGGGCAGCGTCGGGTGAGCTCCCGAGAGCGCGTACATGTCGAAGACTTCGCCATTTGCGGTCAGCCGGCCATGGAAGGCCGGTCCGTACCACGAGGCGCGGCCCGTCACGTCGAGGTCGGGTTGCTCGCGCGGCACGAAGCGGTTGCCAGCGACCGTATAGGGTTGGCCGACAACATAGCGACCGCCGCCCTTGGGGACGTTGCGCGAGGTCGTGACCCGGGGCGAGGCTTTGACGCCCATCGAGGATTCGGAGAAGAACTCATTGCCTGCAAACAAGTCTGCACCGGTGCATCCGGCCAGCAGCACGGCGGCGGCAACCGAGGTGCCAAAAGCGGCAAAAAGAGAACGGCGGCGCGCCGATCCGATATTCGAGCTCATACAATCTGACCCAATACTAACAAGATTGTCGTGCTTTCGAACCGCAAGGCCGGCTCAACTCGTGCTGAAAGCACTCCCAGGCGACTGCCGGTGCCTTCGCGCATCGAACCTTCCAGAAACCATAGGTTTGTGTAGGTTTTCTTAACGCGGCGGCAAACTTTAGGGTCGGTGCGTTACATCAGATTGCGAGATCTGAGGGCATCGCGCACCGCGCGGGCATGTTCGAGGGCGCCCGATGTGTCGCCATGCAGGCAGATAGAGCGGGCGTCGGATTTGAAGGCCGTGCCGTCGATGGCGATGATTTCGCCCTGCTCGGCGAGCCGCAGGCATCGGGCGACGACGGCGGCGGTATCCTCAATGACGCCGCCCGGCAGGCTGCGGGCGGCCAGCAATCCGTCGGGCCTATAGGCGCGATCGGCATAGGCTTCAGCGATGACGGGGAGACCGAGTTGTTTCGCGGCGCTTTCCTGGGCGGAAGCCGCGAGGGCGAGAATGGCCAGACCTGGATACGCTCGGGCAACGCCCGCGAAGACGGCATGAGAAAGCGCTTCGTCCTCCGCGGCCATGTTGGCGAGCGCGCCGTGAAGCTTGAGATAGGAGATCGGAGCCCCCTCCTCCGCCGCGATGGATGCGAGGCGGGCGATCTGGGCCAGAACCTGATCGCGGATGGTCTCGAAGGGCAGATCGAGGCGAAGGCGGCCGAAATTGTCCGGGTCCTCAAAACCGGGATGGGCGCCGATGCGGACGCCATTGGCCTGCGCTCCACGGACGGCCGCGCGCATGGTTTGCGCGTTGCCGGCGTGGCCGCCGCAGGCGATCGAGGCGCTGGTGACGATTTCGAGCATAGAAAGGTCGTCGCCGATGCCCTCGCCCAGATCGGCGTTGAGATCGATCAGGGCAGCCATTTCGATATCCTGTGAGCGTGCGCCACGCTGACGGGTTCGAAGCGCACCATCTTGCCGGCGCGAATCTGGGCAAAGCGGTCGAGATCGGCATCGATGACCGTGCCGATGCGGGGATAGCCACCGGTCGGCTGGTTGTCGCGCATAAGGATGATCGGGGTGCCGTCGCCCAGGATCTGGACGTCGCCGGGGACGACGGCATCGGAGACGAGGTTGAGCAGTTTTGCGTCGGCGAAGACGGATCCGGTGTCGTCGAGCCTGACGCCCATGCGGTCCATGCGCGATGAGATGCGGAAATCGGAAGTGGTAAATGCCGAGCGGATCGGGGCTGGAAACAGATCGGCGTGAATGCCCCAGACGAAGCGGATCGGGTCGCCAGGCGAGGCGGTCTCAGGACGAGTCAGCTCGGGGCCGGTATCGGTCAGATCAATCAGGCTGAGTTCGTCTCCGGCCGCCAGCATGCGGCCATCCAAGCCGCCCAGCCCTACCGTTGCGTTGGTTGAGCGGCTGCCGAGGATGAGCGGAACGTCGATCTGGGCCGCAAAGCGAAGATAGGCGTAATTGCCCTGAGGGCCGGGCTTTATGGAGATTTTCGTGTTTTCGACGAGGTCGAGGCGGGCCGGCCAAGGTCGAGGCTCACCATCGACAGTTAGCGTAAACGTTCCTCCGGCCATGCCGGCAGACAGCGGATCGCCGCGATAGGTGAAATCGAGACCGAGCGGCCCGATTTCGATGGCGGCACCGCAAGGCACTTCGGTGATGGCGGCGGCCGTCGCATAACCGTTGCGGTCCATGGGGCCGGATGCACCGATGCCGTGGGCAAAGAGACCGGGACGTCCGTCGTCCTGGATTGTGGTCATCGGGCTGACGCGGGTGAGAGCGATGCGGCTCATGGGGCCGTCTCAAAGGTGATCGTATCCCCTGCCCGCAACCGCGTAGGCGGGAATGCGGCCGGGTCGAAATTGATGAGGCTGGTCCGCCCGATCACGGCCCATCCGGTAGGCACGGGAGTGGCGGCGATGGCTGTCTGGCGGGCGGCGAAAAGGATGCTGCCGGGCGGAACCGAGCGCCTGACGGTTTCGCGGCGCGGCACGAGCAGGTCGTCGGCGTGCATGCCGCAATAGACAAATCCCGGGGCAAAGCCGACGGCGAGGATATCCAGACGCTCCGCAGCGTGCGCAGCGATGAAGGCGGGAACCGTCAGTCCGAGTTCTGCGGCCACCGCCTCGAGATCGGGACCATCCTCGCCACCATAGGCAATCTCTATCCGGTGATTGGTCGGTGGTTCGGTGTTCTCGATGTCACGGTCGATGAGTCGCAACTCGCCGCACAGGCCGGCAAAGCCGATGCGTCGGGGATCATAGCGCACCAGGACCGAGACGAGATTGGGGACGATTTCGACAACGCCAGGAATGGGGCTGGATTCGAGGTTTCTTGCGAAAGCGATGGCTGCCGCGTTGGCTTGGAGATCGAGGCGATCGGCAAAGCGCACGAGAACGCCGCTGTCGCCGAGCGGCATGAGTGTGGGAACGATCTCGATAACGCTGTCCACTGCGTGCCCCTGCCCTTTTTCAACGCCTGTCACGGCGTAGCCGGGTGTGCTTGCATTGGCAAGTCAAACACGACACCATGACCATCAGGATGGAGGCAAGATGCGGATTTTCATTATAGCGGCCAGTCTCGTCGTTCTGGTGGTTGCATTGCTGACGCTGGGGCTTTCGGCGGCGGAGTTCGGGTTCGTGATGCTCGGGGGTGCGCTGGTCGTGGCGGTTGTCATGTATATCATCACGCGGCGGCGCTATCAGCGCATGCCCGATAGCGACAAAAACGATCGTGAGCCGCCCAGTCTTCCCTAGAGATTGATCCTGCGCGATTGGATTTATTCAATTTTTCCGAAATGCGTTTGCCGGGTTTTGGCATCTTTATGGTCAGATGCGGCCATGAAACATATGCCATCAGAAACATTGCAGCAACGCGCCCTATGCGGTCAGGCCGAGGCGGTTCTGGAAAATCTCGGCCGTTCGCAGAGCCTGCCGAGTTGCCTGAGCCTCTCGATCGAGGAAATCATCGAGCGCGCGTGGGAGCTTGCCTATAAACGCAATGGCGGCGAGCGCGATGGCAATGTGATCGTGGTGCCGCAATGGGCCTTTCGGCACAAGGGCGAAAGCGAACCGCGCTAGGGCCGGCCAAACGATCGCGGTGGCTGTCGAAAACGCTGGAAAGTTTCCATCGTTCCGGGCATAGGATCGACATCCGATCGAATGTCGAGACGCGCTTTATGAAACCTGCAGCTGCCGTCATTTTCCTTATTGTCCTTGCTGGATGTTCCTCGACCTCTTCGGGAAACCCCGAACTCGATGTCAGCCAGAAGATCGAAGTCGAGTGCGTGGCGAGCAATTTCGAGCCCAATGGCTGTACGACATCGCACAAGCTCGGCGTGGCCGCCACTTTCTCTACAAATCCGGGGACTCTGCCCAGCGCCGAGGACCTGCGCGCGCCGGGCGCCGGCGAGTCCGAATTCTAGCTGAGCGGGCGTGAGGCGACGTCCGACGGACAGTGGCGGCAAACAGGTGTTTACGACGGGAACGGACGAGGGGCTCGCAGGTTAACCCTGCACACTCAAAAAAGAGGAGCCTTAATGATGGATCACTCCAATCATGTTCGCCTCAGCGAAGCCGAGCTCAATGAAGCAACCTTGCAGGACGCCACCGTTTACGGCGCCGACGACCACAAAGTCGGAAAGGTGTCACACCTGCATGGCGTGGGTGCGAGCGCCCAGGCGGTGATCGATGTCGGCGGATTTCTCGGCATCGGGTCCAAACCCGTCGCCGTCGCTGTCAATCAGCTCGATTTCATGCGTGATGAAAATGGCGAAGTGCATGCGGTAACCGGCTGGACCAAGGATGCGCTCGAGGACATGCCCGAGCATCATCATCATTGATTGCATGACGCGAAGACGCAAAGGGCCCCTGCCTTGGCAGGGGTCTTTTTATGTCGGGCGTGTCCTTTCAAAGGGTCAGGCAACTCTTCCATATCTGGCGAGGAAATCGAGCAGTGCCCTGACACGCGAGGGGAGAGGGCCGCCCTGCCCCACATAGACGGCGTGGAAGGGTTCAGGGTCGCCAGAGACAAGGTGGCCGAGCACCGGGACGAGGCGCCCCGCTGCGATATCGTCTCTCACGGTAAAGGCAGCGAGCCTGGCGAGACCTACGCCGGACAGAGCCAGCTGGCGCAACGCCTCACCGTCGCTCACTTGCACACGACCCGTGGCCGGCACAACAACGGCTTTGCCATTCTCGCAAAGTGCCCAGCCGTCGACGGCGCGGGCGTATCCGAAACCGAGGCGGTCATGGTTTTGAAGATCAGCGATGCTGTGCGGTTCGCCGCGACGTTCGAGATAGGATGGCGCGGCAACGATCAGCAGCGGCGTTTCACCAAGCTTGCGGGCAACAAGGCTCGAACTTTTTAACGGTCCGGCCCGGATCGCGACATCCATGCGTTCGGCCAGAAGATCGACCACGGCATCGGTTTGCACGATGTCGAGGGTGACACCGGGGTGGCGCGCGAGAAAATCGGGCAGCAATGGTGCAAGGATATGGGTGGCGTAGGATGCGCTGGTGTTGATGCGCACCCGTCCAATCGCCTCCTCGCCAATGCTTGCTGCCCGTTCGGCATCTTCGAGATCAGCCAGAACGCGTGTTGCGCGCTCATAGAAGGTGCAGCCCTCGGGCGTCAGCTGGAGTTGGCGAGTCGAGCGATTGAGCAATCGGGTGCCCAGGCGGGCTTCCAGCCGCGCGATCAGCTTGCTCACGGCCGAGGGCGTCATGCGTCCGGCGCGGGCGGCGGGCGAAAAGCCGCCGAGTTCGACCACCCGCACAAACACTTCCATCTCGCCGGATCGGTTGACGTCAAGTCGCGCCATAATGACTTCATCTCACAAGTGCTATTCCAGAAGGCATTCTATTTCATCGCGTACCGAAGGTCTATCTTTCGGACATCAGTTTTGGATGGATAGAGATTTCATATGCCTTTGGCACTTTATGCCCTGACAGTCGGCGCTTTCGGCGTTGGCGTCACCGAATTTGTCATCATGGGCCTTCTTTTGGAGGTCAGTCGTGAATTGAACGTCACCATAGCGGCGGCGGGCCTTTTGATTTCGGGGTACGCGCTTGGCGTGACCGTCGGCGCCCCGGTGCTTACCGTGCTCACGGCACGCTGGCCGCGCAAGCGCGTGTTGATCGGGCTGATGGTGATCTTCGTCGTCGGCAATGCTGCGTGCGCTCTCGCTCCGAGTTATGGGTGGCTGATGGCGGCGCGGGTGCTCACGGCGCTGACCCACGGCACGTTCTTCGGCGTCGGCGCTGTGGTGGCGACGGGGCTTGTTTCCGAGGACAAGCGCGCTTCGGCCATTGCCATCATGTTCACCGGTCTGACTGTGGCGACTGTCCTCGGCGTGCCGTTTGGTACCTGGCTTGGCCAACACTATGGCTGGCGGGCAACCTTCTGGGCCGTCACTGGAGTGGGGCTCGTTGCCATCGCTGTTCTCGCCTTTCTGGTGCCCCAAGACCGAACACGACCGCAAGCATCGGATTGGCGGGCAGATTTCCGCGCCATGGCCCGGCGCCCTGTGCTGCTTGGTCTTTTGACGACCGTGTTCGGGTATGCGGGTGTTTTTGCGGTCTTTACCTATATCGCGCCCTTGCTGACCGAGATCGGCGGGTTTGACGACAGTGCGGTCTCGCCGATCCTGCTGGTGTTCGGGGGCGGTCTGTTTGTGGGGAATTTGCTGGGCGGCAGGTTCGCCGACCGGGGCCTTGTCCCCTCCATCTTCGGAACATTGGTGGGACTCACCCTCGTCCTGGGGCTGATGAGTTTTGCCTTCGGCAATCAATTTACCGCCGTGCTTTTCGCCGGCCTGCTTGGCGCGACCGGATTTGCCACGGTAGCGCCCCTGCAGATGTGGGTACTTTCAAGGGCCGAAGGGGCCGGCCAGAGCCTCGCATCGAGCTTCAACATCGGCGCTTTCAATCTCGGCAATGCCCTTGGTGCGTGGACTGGCGGCCTGGTTATCGACCACGGGCCTGGCCTCATCCTCGTGCCGGCCATCGCCACACTGTTTCCGCTTCTCGCCCTCGCCACCGCTCTGATTGCCGTTCGAACCGTCGGACGGCCCCTGGCGAAACCCGCTTGCAATCCTATCGTCTAAGGAGTTTTTATCATGGATTACAGACCGCTCGGCAAATCCGGCCTCAAGGTGCCGGTTCTCAGCTTCGGCGCCGGCACGTTCGGTGGGGCCGGCCCACTATTTGGCAATTGGGGCACTTCCGATGCCATTGAAGCCGGCCGCCTCGTCGACATCTGTCTTGAAGCGGGGGTCAATTTGTTCGACACCGCCGATGTCTATTCTGACGGCGCCTCTGAAGAGGTTCTGGGGCAAGCCATCAAGGGCAAGCGCGATGCCGTGCTGATCTCCACCAAGACCGGGCTTCCGATGGGGGATGGGCCCAATGACGGCGGATCCTCCCGCTTCCGTCTGGTTCGCGCCGTCGAGGATGCGCTGCGCCGCCTTGAGACGGACCATATCGACATACTCCAACTTCATGCCTTCGACATCGCGACCCCGGTCGAGGAGGTGCTTTCAACGCTCGATATGCTGGTCCGCGCCGGCAAGGTTCGCTATGTCGGAGTGTCAAATTTCTCGGCTGGCAGGTGATGAAATCGCTGGCCATGGCCGACCGTCGCGGTTGGCCGCGCTATGTTGCCAATCAGGTCTACTATTCGCTGGTCGGGCGCGACTATGAGTGGGAATTGATGCCGCTCGGGCAGGATCAGGGGCTCGGTGCGCTGGTCTGGAGTCCGCTGGGCTGGGGGCGGCTGACGGGGAAAATCCGGCGCGGGGCGCCGTTGCCGGAGGGCAGCCGTCTGCACGAAACCGCAAGCTTTGGTCCGCCGGTGGATGAGGAGCACCTCTATGGCGTTGTCGAGGCTCTCGATGCGGTAGCTGAGGAATCCGGCAAGACCGTTGCGCAGGTCGCGCTCAACTGGTTGCTGCAACGCCCCACAGTCTCATCAGTCATTGTCGGGGCGCGCAACGAAGAGCAATTGCGCCAGAATCTGGGTGCGGTCGGCTGGAATCTGACCGCTGAGCAGGTCGCCAGGCTCGATGATGCCAGTGCCGTGACGGCTCCCTATCCCTATTTCCCCTATCGCCGGCAGGAGGGATTTGCACGGCTCAATCCGCCGATGGTCTGACCCCTTGCGTCTGGAAGATGGCGGGTGGGGGGAGATTCGAACTCCCGAGACGCTCTCACGCCCGCCGGTTTTCAAGACCGGTGCAATCAACCACTCTGCCACCCACCCGTTGAGCCGCAAGCCCATGTGAGGGCTGGCCGATTGATTTGCGGTTTAGCTGTTCGGTGCGAAGCTGTCCAGAGGATCAGATGACCGTTACCGGCGGTTTGCGCCGCGGGCGGGCAATCATGTCCTTGGAGGCCAGCGCCGCACCGCCCGTGATGAGCAGGCAGGCGAGGGCGACGGGCATGGTGAGGGCACTGATGCCGAACACGATCAGCAGCAGGGTCGAGAGCAGCGGTGCAGCATAGCTGGCTGCGCCGAGGACCTGGATGTTGCCATGCTTGACACCGTAGTCCCAGACAAAGAACGCGCCCCCCACCGGCATCAGGCCCATGCCGAAGACGGCCAGCCATTGAACGGTATTGGCGGGCATCACCGTTTCCTCGAGCGTTATGTGGCAGACAAGCGAAAGCAGGGCAGCGGCGGCGCAGTACCAGGTGACCATGCGAGTGGGGACCTGGGCGAAGCGTCGCGAGATCAGTGAATAGCTGGCCCAGGTGAAGGCGGCGAGGACGCCGATACCGTAGCCGAACATATATTCGGGCTCGAAGGCAAAGCGGCCGCCATTCGACACGATCAGCACCGTGCCGGCCAGGCCCAGCAAGGCGCCGGCCACGTGATGCCAGCGCAACCCTTCGCCGGGCATCAGGGCCGAGCCCAGAACAATCAGCAGTGGCCAGAGGTAATTTATCAGATTGGCCTCGACCACCGGAGCGTTCCGGACGGCCGAAAAATAGAAGAAATGATAGCCGAACAGGCCCGCAACGCCGACGACCCAGGCCATGAGCGGGACTTTTGCAGCCGGCGTGCGGGGCTTGCCGCGTCGTCCGGTTGCTGCAAGGCCGACAAGCGTCGCCACGGCAAACGAGAAGGTGCACAAGAGGAATGGTGGCACCTGTCCCGACAGGCTCGAGAACAACGCCAGAAGCGACCACATAAGGATGGCCGAAAATCCAATCAGCGTTGCACGAACCACCGGTTATTTCCCTGCCTGCCGCCTTGAACGAAGGCCGTATCACAGCCTTCGTCCCCGCGACAGAGGCAATCAGGGCAGCAGGATGGTCGAGCCGACGGTTTTGCGGCCTTCGAGCGCCCGGTGGGCATCGGCAGCTTCGGAAAGCGCAAAGCGCTGGCCGATATGGGGTTTGACGGCGCCCGATTCGACAGCTGCGAAAAGCGCCTTGGCGCCGGCCAGCAGAGCCGGACGTTCGGCGAAGTAGTGGGCGCCTGTCGGGCGGGTGACAAACAGCGAACCCTTGCGGGCCAGAATGCCCAGATCGGGGACGGAAACCGGGCCGGTGGCGTTGCCGTAGCTGACCATGAGGCCCATCGGCCGCAGGCAATCGAGCGATTTCTCGAAGGTGTCCTGCCCTACCCCGTCGTAAACCACATCGACGCCCTTGCCGTTGGTCAATTCGCGGACGCGCACGGCGAAATCTTCTTCGGAATAGTTGATGACCTCGTCGCAGCCATTGGCCTTGGCCAGCGCGACCTTATCGGGATTACCAGCGGTGCCGATGACGCGGGCACCGATCGATTTGGCCCATTGGCAGGCAATGAGCCCCATGCCACCGGCTGCGGCCTGAAACAGGATGGTTTCGCCCGAACGTACGGGCCATGTGAGAAACAGCAGGTAGTAGGCCGTGAGGCCCTTGAGCATGATGGCGGCCGCGGTTTCGTAATCAATCGATTCGGGCAGCAGAACGGCCTTTGCCGCCGGCATGATCCGCTCCTCGGTGTAGGCACCGATGGTGCCCTGATAGGCAATGCGATCGCCGGGCTTGAAGCCGGTGACCCCGGCGCCAACCGAAATCACCTCGCCGGCGCCTTCGGAGCCGGGAATCAGGGGCAGCGGATTGGGATAGAGACCGGTGCGGTGATAGGTATCGATGAAGTTGACGCCGATGGCGTGATGGCGGACCCGAATTTCGCCCGAACCGGGCTCTCCAACCTCGACATCGCGGAAATCGAGTGCTTCGGGGCCACCAAATTGGTCAACGACAATGGCTTTCATATTCCTGCCTATTCTCTTTTTCTGGCCGTGCGCAGCCTCGGAGGGCGGCGCCTGAGTACGGGTTTTTTCCGGCGCGACCTTTGCACAGCGGTATCGCGTTCGCCAAGGGGCGGTTCGTCGCTGTCGGGGATTTCGTCCGGCAACGGCCCCTCGGCGGGAGCAGGTTCGTTGATCTCATCCGGCGCGGGATCACTGAAATCTTCGGTTTCCAAAACGGTATCGGGTACGTCCTCGAAGATGGGGTCCACTGACCGCGGCGCGCTGGCGGACCCATCATCGGGAACAGGAATAGATGGCTCCAGGCTGGGTTCGGCGCGATCCTGGACGGGCATGGCGGCGGGCATCGAAATCGATGGCTGGCTGGCAGGCGTGCGATGGATGAGCTTGGAGAAGGCAAGCACGAGCAAGCCCGCGCCAATGGCGATGTAGAGATAGTCGCGGAGAACCGACATGCCGAGGCCCTCAGCCATCAGCACGGTGCCCACGACGAACAAGATACCCAGCGCCACCGCCTGGATCGCGGCGTGGCGGGCGATGAATGAGGCGATGGGACCGGAAGCGAAAAACAGGATCACGATCGCGGCAATTATGGCGATGACCATGGCCGGAACGTAGGCCGTCATGCCGATGGCGAGGATGATCGAATCGACAGAAAAGATAACGCTGAGGGCCACAAGCTGGGCGATTGCCAGCGTGGGGCTTTCGGAAAATGCCGGGTCTGGGCCATCGTGAGGAACCAGGTGGGGTTCAACCATAAGGTGAAGTTCGGTGACGGCCCTATAGATCAGAAACAGGCCACCGGCCAAGAGGACGACCCCGCCCCAGGTGGGGGACCAGCCGGCGATGCTGAAGGCCGATCGCTGCAGGCCAAGAAGCCAGAGCAGAATCGCCAGCAATGCCAATCGGAAGAGAGTGCCTAAGACGGCTGTCAGAACCTTGGCACGGCGACGCTGCTCATCGGGCAGGCCCGCTGCCCGGCTCAAACACTGATTGGCGTTTTCGGCTCCCAACACCACTTCGATGCAGGTCAACAGAATGAGGCTGGCCCAGAAGGCCGGTTCGACGACGAAATCCAGCATTTTTGCCCTCAGCGGTTGGAACACGGGCATCCATCTGATGCCCATGGCAAGAACGGCGACCGCCCCGGCGCGCGATGTGTGCACATTTGCGGGCAACAACGGCAATAAAGCGGCAGAGCCATTTGCGCGGCTTGCGAGGGCGATCCCGGCGGCTTACATCTTGGTCAATCATCGAGGTGAAAATGGCCAATCACACACAGGTCGCCGTTATCGGCGGCGGGCTCGTTGGCAAGGCGACCGCGGTTGCGGCGGCCAATGCCGGGTTCTCAACCCTTCATGTGGCACCCGACGCGCCTGTGGACCGCAGGACTTCGGCGCTGATGGGGCCGTCGGTCGACTACATGATCGACGCAGGGTTGATCGATGACCCTGAAACGCTGGGCACACCTCTCACGCGCATCCGGATCATCGATGCGACCGGCAGGCCTTTACGCGCGCCGGAGACCGTATTCAGTGCGTCGGAAATCGGGCACCGGGCCTTTGGATGGAATTTTGCCAATGCCCGGCTCGGGGAGAGTTTTTCGCAGGCGGCAGCGGGGAATGAAAACCTCGACCGCCGAGCCGCGACGCTCAAATCGGCAAGTCGGGTCGATGGGGTGTGGCATCTCGAACTTGGCGATGGCGGCACATTGACTGCCGAGTTGCTGGTTGGGGCCGATGGCAAAGGCTCCAGCGTGCGCAAGGCCGCGGGGATTTCGATGCGGGAGCGCAAGTTCGACCAGGCCGCACTCGTTTGCGATCTGGAGCTTGAGCGCGGGCTCGATGGGGAATCGGTGGAATTTCACTATCCCAATGGGCCGTTCACGCTGGTTCCGGCGGGTGGAAATCGCGCCAATCTGGTGTGGATCGACAGGCTGGAAACACTTGAGGACGCGCGGCGAGAACCGGAGCACCTAATTTCCCTTCTCAACGCAAAGTCGGGGCACCTTTTCGGGACGATATCGGCGGCCAGCCCCAGTTTCGTGTTTCCGCTGTCACTTCTCTCGGTTGATGTGGCCGGGCGCGACGCTGCGGTGCTGGTGGGCGAATCGGCCCATGCGTTTCCGCCCATCGGCGCACAGGGCCTCAATCTGGGTCTGCGGGACGTGGCAAACCTTAACGCCTGCCTCAAGGCGGCCAATCCGGGATCATATGGCTGGGCCGATGCCGTGGCGCGCAGCTATGGCGTGGCCCGGCGGGGCGATCTGACGCGGACCGGGGCTTTTGTTGGCGGCTTGTTTACGTCCCTGCTCTCGCCTCATTTGCCGGCCCAGGCGTTGCGGAGCGTGGGGCTTTGGGGACTCAAGACAATCCCACTGCTGCGAAAACAGGCTATATCTTTTGGGATGGGACAATAAAAAAGGCGGACCGAATGGTCCGCCTTTTCCGTATGAAAATCCGGTTGCGCCCTATTGGGCCGGCGCTTCTTCGACGGGAGCACTTTCGGCCGGAGCGGCCTCGCCGCCTTCCATCTCCTCGCGGAGTTGGTTGGCACGGTCCTGAAGGACATTTTCAAGCACGTTCTCGGTCGAATTGGCCTGGTTGAGCTCTTCGATCGAGACGCCTTCGGGATTGTCATAGACTGCCGTGAAGCCCGCGAGCGTGATATCGATCGTGATATCTTCGTTCTGACGGTTCTTGGCGGTCAGGGTAAGGGTGCTGCCGCGCTTGAGGCTCTGGATGTAGGATTCGTTGATAACGAGCTGGGCAGAGCAGGCCTGCGGGTCGCACAGCATGTAGGGGACGCGCACGGGCTTGCCGCTGTCGATCTGCCAGGTCAGGCCGAAGGGCAACAGCACGCCGATCGGGACGGAAGCGACAGCAAGAAGACGGCTTTCCTGGCTGGGATCGTCGCGCAGGAGGAACGAGCCCGTGAACACGCCGGTGTTGCTGACCACCTGGCGCATGATGCACGCTTGGCCGCCATCGTCGAGATCGCTACAGACCTTGAGCCAATTGTCTTCGGCCGAGCCCTCAGAGGTTTCGGCCTGGTCGATCATTCCCGCGTCTGCGGACTGCGCATGGACGGCGCCGGCCATTGAAACGGCCAGTCCCGTGGCAACAGCGCCGGCAAGTATCGCGTTTTTGAGTTTCATGGACATTCCTGTTGCTCTGGGCAGGTAGACCCTGCCGGAATCATAAGGTTCAGACACGTTCAAGAGCGGCGAAATCGGGCAATAGCATGACGTTGAGACACTGCCAATGCGCTTGGACCACTCGTGTTGCTTAAAGGTGTCACTGGCCAGCGGCGAGGCCGGCCAGTCGCGAAAGGATCGCAGCGCTGCCTTTGAGCCGCTGCTCGGCAGTCGGCCAGTTGCGCGCGAACATGATTTTCTGATCGGGACGCAGCCGGGCCGCCTGGCCAGGATCTGCAATATGGCGCACCAATCCGGCAGGATTTGGGAAAACGCCATTGCGCAGCGTGATAAGCGCGCCCTTGGGGCCGGCATCGACCTTTTCGACATTGGCGGCACGACACAGGGATTTGATGAGCACGACCTTGAGCAGCGCCTCGACCTCCTCGGGCAGTGGGCCGAACCGGTCGATCATTTCCGCGCCGACGCCGTCGATTTCGTTGGCATCGGTCAGATCGCCCAAGCGGCGGTAAAGCTGCATACGGACCTGAAGGTCGGGCACGTAGGCCTCCGGGATCATCACGGGCATGCCAAGAGAAATCTGCGGCGACCACTGTCCGGCCTCTTCCTCCTCGGCCGACTGCCCTGCCCTTAATGAGGCTACCGCCTCTTCGAGCATGGACTGGTAGAGCTCGAACCCCACTTCGCGGATGTGACCGGACTGCTCTTCGCCCAGGAGATTGCCGGCGCCGCGAATATCGAGATCGTGGCTGGCAAGCTGGAAGCCGGCGCCAAGCGATTCGAGGGATTGGAGCACCTGGAGGCGGCGCTGGGCCTGATCATTGAGCTTGCGGTCTGCCGGCACCGTGAAAATGGCGTAGGCGCGGGTCTTGGAACGACCGATGCGCCCACGGATCTGATAGAGCTGGGCGAGGCCGAACTTGTCGGCGCGGTGCACAATGAGCGTATTGGCTGTCGGCACATCCAAGCCCGATTCCACGATGGTGGTGGCGACAAGCACATCGAACTTGCCATCATAAAAGGCGTTCATGGTGTCATCGAGCTGTTGTGGCGCCATTTGCCCGTTGGCGACCACGAAACTGACCTCGGGAACATGGTCCGTCAGAAATTGCGCGATGTCGGCCTGATCGGAAATGCGCGGGCAGACATAGAAGGCCTGCCCGCCACGATATTTTTCGCGCAGCAGGGCTTCACGCACGACAAGCGGGTCGAAGGGCGACACGAAGGTGCGGATGGCGAGGCGATCGACGGGAGGCGTCGCAAGCAGCGACAGGTCGCGCACGCCGGTCAGGGCCAGTTGTAGGGTGCGCGGGATGGGCGTTGCCGATAGGGTGAGGACGTGGACGTTGGCGCGCATCTCCTTGAGGCGCTCCTTGTGTGCGACGCCGAAATGCTGCTCCTCATCGACGATCATCAGGCCAATGTCGCGGAACTGAATCGATTTCGACAGCAGGGCGTGGGTGCCCACGACGATATCGACGCTGCCGTCCTTGAGCCCTTCCTTGGTCGCCTTGAGTTCGGCGGCGGGCACAAGCCTGGAAGCCTGACGCACACGCACCGGCAGACCGGAGAAACGGTCCGAAAAGGTTTTGAAGTGCTGGCGGGACAGCAGGGTCGTGGGCACGACAATGGCGACCTGACGCCCGCTCATGGCCATGACGAAGGCGGCGCGCAACGCCACTTCGGTCTTGCCGAAGCCCACATCGCCGCAGACCAGCCGGTCCATGATGCGACCGGAAGTGAGGTCGTCGAACACGGCGTCGATAGTCGCGAGTTGATCCTCGGTTTCCTCGTAAGGGAACCGGGCGCAGAACTCGTCGTAAGCGCCCGTCTGGACTTCGATGGGATCGGTATGGGCCGTCTGGCGGGCGGCAGCGATCTTGATGAGCTGCTCAGCCATGTCGCGGATGCGTTTTTTAAGCTTGGACTTCTTGGCCTGCCAGGCAACGCCGCCCAGTTTGTCGAGTTCGGCGCCTTCAGCGCCATAGCGCGAGAGCAGTTCGATATTTTCGACCGGAAGGTAGAGCTTGTCGCCTTTGGCGTATTCGATCTCAACGCAATCATGGGGTGCGCCCTGCACCTCGATGGCTTTGAGGCCGATGAACCGCCCGATGCCGTGATCGACGTGGACGACAAGATCGCCAGCAGAAAGGGCGCTCGCTTCGGTGAGCGCGTCGGACGCCTTTTTACGCCGGGCCTGGCGGATGATGCGTTCGCCGAGGATGTCCTGTTCGGACAGGACGGCGATATCATCTGTCAGATAGCCGGTTTCGAGTGGCAGGACGACGAGGCCGAGCTGGCCGATTTTGAGCAGATCGACCTGTTTCCAGTTCTCGAGCTTTTTGACTGCCTTAAGGCCGTGATCCTTGAGCACCTGGCCCATGCGGTCGCGGGTGCCTTCGGTCCAGCATGAAATGACGGTCCTACGCCCTGCCCTCGCCTCGGTCTTGATGCGCGAAATGACCGCTTCAAACAGGTTGGTATCTGCCGCCTGGCGTTCGGCGGCAAAGCTGGGCGCCAGATGACCGGCGCAGTCGATGACGGGCAGGTTCTCATCGGCGGGCAGGAAGGGCGAAAGTTCGGAAATCTCGTGGCCACGGGCCAACTCGTATGGCCCCTGCTCCACGTTATAGAGCAGTTCGGGTTTAAGCGGCTTGTAAGGTGCGCCGGCGGTGCTGCCCTGCTCGCGGGCCTCCTTGCGGGCGCTGTAATAGTCGAGGATCTGGTCGCGGCGCTCGGTATAGGCCTCGCGAGACTGATCGTCGAAATAGACAGGGGCATCGCCGATATAGGCGGGCAGCGTTTCCATCTCATCGTAAAAGAAGGGCAACCAGTGCTCCATGCCCGCAAAACGCTGCCCGGCGCTGATGGCGCCATAGAGCGGGTCGTCGGCCGTGTTGCCGCCGAAAGCGGTTGTGTAGTTGCGGCGGAAGCGCCGGATCGTGTCTTCGGTGAGCATCGCCTCGCTCATGGGAACGAGGGTGACCGATTTGACATTGCCGGTGGTGCGCTGGCTTTCGGGATCGAAAGCGCGAATGGTTTCAAGCTGCTGGCCGAAAAAGTCAAAGCGCAGTGGAGCATCGTGGCCGGCGGGGTAGAGATCAACCAGTCCGCCCCGCACCGCGTATTCGCCAGCTTCGCGCACCGTGGGCACGCGCAGATAGCCATTGTTGGTGGCCCATCCGATCAGCTTTACACTATCGACCATGCGTCCGGCCGCTGCCGAAAATGTCATGGCGGCGACCACATCACGCGGCACGACGCGCTGAATGAGCGCATTGACGGCGGTGAGGACGATGGTGCCCTTGATCGCGGGATCGACCAGTTGGGCCAGTGCCGACATGCGGGCGGCGATGGTTACGGCGTTCGGCGAAACGCGATCATAGGGCAGACAGTCCCAGGCGGGAAAGATCAGCACGGGATGGCCGGGCAACATGGTTTGCAGGATATCGGCCATGCGCTGCAGGCGACGACCATCACGCGCAACAAAGATAATAGAAACAGGTGCTTGTGGCGCTTCTTTCAGGCGTTGCTCGATTTCGCGCGCCAACACCGCCGGCTGCATGCCGTCGGGAAGGTTGGCCAGAATCCTTGAGGGTCTGTCGCGCAGCAAATCGTCCATGAAACTAGTTCTGTGAAATCTTGTGGTTGCGGATCGTGTCGATCAGGGCGCGATCGGCGGTGTCGGGAATGTCGCTCTGGCCCATGAGCCAAGCCTGAAGGTCGGTTTCCTCGTGGTCCATCAGGGCCTCGAGGCGATCGAGCATTTCGGCATCGAGCGAATCGAGATGATCGGCGACGAATCCGCCGATCAAAATATCCATTTCCTGGGTGCCGCGATGCTGGGCGCGATAAAGCGCGCGCTTGCGGCGCATTTCGATGGCGTTTGTGTCGGTCATGGTCCAGACAGATATTGAGGCTCGGGACCGCAGTTATTAGAGACATTTGGTGGCGCTGTCAGCCTTTTGCCATGGCACACAAGCATATATCGTTCCGTTTCCGTTCATATTAGCCCAGTTTTGAGTCGTGCCCCGCCCCGATCTGCTGAACCCGCTGTTCAAATCGCTCAAATCGATGAAAGGCGTCGGGCCGCAACTGGGCGCGCTGTTCGCCAGGTTCTTTGGCGCGCCCGACGGGCAGGACGCCGTGGTTCTCGATGTGCTCATGCACATGCCGTCCGGGGTTATCGATAGGCGCGCGCAGAACGGGGTGGCCTATGCGCCTGTCGGATCGATCGCCACGCTGAAGCTTCATATCGACGAGCATATCGTGCCGCCACGCAACAGCCGGGCGCCGTTGCGAATCAAGGCGCATGACGAAACGGGAGAGATCACGCTGAGCTTTTTCGGGGCTAGAGGCGGCTGGGTGGAAAAGCAATTGCCGATCGGCGAAATCCGGTACGTCTCCGGGGAAATCGGTTTTTTCGGTCGCGAAAAGCAGATGACGCATCCCGATTACATCGTGGAGCCCGACAATCTCGCGAGCCTGCCGATGGTCGAGCCG
>NZ_CAXAXY010000034.1:0-27522 GCF_963972885.1 uncultured Pelagibacterium sp.
GAACGACAGCAGGAAAACTAACCCGAGGGTGTCCACGAAACTCGGGGCTATTCATGGCCATGTTGATGGCGATGCCTCCGACGGCCATGAATTCGTCGCCCATGTGGCTCGTTTCATCGCAAAAATATAACAACCTTTGCCGAGGGTGATTCATATGTCCGAATTGCCGAAATCGAATCTAGAGGGCGGAACGCGAAGGAAAATGGACGCTATAGCTGAAAAGCACCAGCGCCAACCTGACAAATTCCGCAACCTTGCCAAAGAACTAGAGACGGACAGCGCGCCCGATCGTTTTCACGCGCAGCTCAAGCGCACTGCAAAGCCACCGCCTGAAAAAGGCGACCAATGAGAACGGCCAAGCCTGGTCGGTGAGCCGGGCTTTTTGTTAGAGATTTGCCAGTGCATTTGACAAGTGGCCGGCGAGGGCGTTCCAGCTCATCGTTGGAGAAGTAGATGAACAGCGCCTTTTGATGCTGGAAATCGCCCGGCGCGAGCTTCTGAGCGGCTCATCGCCCAGTCGACGGCGGAGCGGGGCGTTTAGCCGATTGCAGCACATCAAGGCTAATTATCGGATCGTCGTTTCCCGAACATGCCTCAACGTGAATAAGTTTAGGGTGATTTTTAGGGGGGCAAGGCGACGACGCGCTCGACGCTTCAACAAAATCAATGCCATACCAAAGGTAAGTGGCGGAGAGAGAGGGATTCGAACCCTCGAGACGGTTCCCCGCCTACACACTTTCCAGGCGTGCGCCTTCGACCACTCGGCCATCTCTCCGCGTGGGTGCCCGATTATCCGGCTTTGCGGTCCCTGCCAAGGGGCGTGAGGCAAAAAAGGCTGCAAAACTTTTCTTTGGCCGGATCATTTGGCCCGCCGATGCGTTGCACCCAAGGCGGGTTAAGCACGATTGGAGATTCCGATTGCCCTTTGCCCGGCCCCTCGTGCTATTGTTAATAAAGCCTTGCGGAATGATGAAAAGCCCAGCAAATGGAGCCGGACCGGACAAGGCAGGGACGAGTGTCATGCGTGCTGTACTGAGAATATTGGCTGCGGCCTTTCTGGCCCTTTCGGTCGTGCTTCTGGTTGCCGATGGAACCGCTATGCTGGCCGCAAATGCCTTTACGGCGACGCCCCTGGCGGCAACGATCGCCAGTCTGTTTCCCGGCACGCTGGAATCGGTGCAACTGGCCGTTCAGGACAATGTGCATCCCCTGCTCTGGGAGCCCACGCTCACCACATTGCTGGCCTGGCCCGGCTGGGCCGTGATTGGCGCGGTGGGTTTGGTGCTGGCGCTTTTGGGACGCTCCCGTTCACGCCGGCGCATGGTCAGCATCGACCAGTTCTAGCGACATCGCAATTCCCCTGGCAATCGGGGTTGAGAGCGGCAGCGCCAGACAGGTCCGCCAAAATCACGCGGCGCGAAGAGCATTGGCGTTTCCGCTGCTTCGTCGGGTTGTCAAGTCTGCACGGCCCGCTCTATGGTCTGGCCTGATTTTATTGGGGGACTTAAATCAATGTCGCGTCTGCTGCTCGTCTGTGCTGCGCTTTTCGCTGCTCTGCTTCTCGCATCATGCGCGACCCTGTCCCGGGAACAATGCGAGGCGGGCGATTGGCGCGCCATCGGATTTAACGATGGCGCCGATGGCCGCCCGGCCGATCGTATATCGAGCCATGCCGAGGCCTGCTCCGAATACGGCATTTCTGTTGACAATGCGCTTTACCAGACCGGTCGTGCCGAGGGCCTGAGGGTCTATTGCCGCCTGAGCAATGCCGAGCGGAAGGGACGGTCGGGCGAGCGCTATTTCGGCGTTTGCGAAGGCGAACTGGGCGTCGCCTTTGCCCGTGTTCATGCAGCGGGCAGGGAGGTGTTCAATCTCGAGGCCGAACTCAACAGTCTCGATAGCGAAATCGACGCCAAGCTGGCCGAACTCCGCCGCGGCGATCCCACGCCCGAACAGGTTGCGGCGCTGACGCGGGAACTGACCATACTGCAGACCGAACGCCGCGTGCTCGAACTGCGTGTGCGGTCCGCCGACCAGAGCCTGTCAGCGCTGCGCCGCCAGGAGGAAAACCGGCTCTCCCAGGCCGATATTGCGTATTGATCTCGGCCAAAAGAAAAGGGCCGATAAGGGCCCTTTCCGATATCCAATCTGAGACCTGAAAATCAGGCGCCCGGCTGTTTGACGATGCGCAGATAGGGTTTGACCTCGTTCCAGCCCTCGGGGAATTTTTCCTTTGCCTGCTCGTTGGTGACGGCCGGGACGATGATGACGTCTTCGCCGTTCTTCCAGTTGACCGGCGTTGCCACCTGATGGCTGGCGGTCAGTTGCAGGCTGTCGATCACCCGCAGGATTTCATCGAAATTCCGGCCCGTCGAAGCGGGATATTCGAGCTTGAGCTTGACCTTCTTGTCCGGCCCCACAACAAAGACCGAACGCACCGTCAGCGTGTTGTCGGCATTGGGGTGGATCATGTCGTACTGGCGGGCGATCGTGCCATCGTCGGCAATCAGCGGAAAGTTGAGCGCAGTGCCCTGGGTTTCCTCGATGTCTCTGGCCCAGCCTTCGTGGTCTTCGATCTTGTCGACCGAAAGCCCCAGCACCTTGACGCCGCGCTTTTCGAATTCGGGTTTGAGCTTGGCGGTATACCCGAGCTCGGTCGTGCAGACCGGGGTGTAATTCTTGGGGTGCGAAAACAGCACCGCCCAGCTTCCATCGATATAATCGTGAAACCGGATTTCCCCTTCCGTCGTCTGCGCGGTGAAATCGGGGGCCGTATCGCCAATCAGAATAGCCATGTGCTTTTCTCCTTATCCGTGCCCGAAGATTGGGCGAATGGATCAAAAACTGTCCCATCCAATATGGGTTCTATTGCATTGCCTTGAACCGCGCGCCGGGGAAATGTTTTCCCCAATTGGGCTTTAGGGTGGGCAAGGCTTTGCGAGAGAACGTCATCGCGAGCAAACCAGCGGATCAGCGGTCAATATGGCCCAGATCGCGGCCCGGGTCGATCAAATCGCGCACCCTCTGTTTCAGCGTCTTGACGTCGGGAAATCCCCCGTCGCGCTTGCGCTCCCAGATCAGCGTGTCTCCGCCGGCAATTTCAAAGGTCCCGCCTGTTCCCGGCACCAGCGTCACCCCGGCCAGTTCCACCCCGAAAGTGGAAAGCAGTTCCTGGGCCATCCAGCCGGCGCGCAACAGCCAGTTGCATTGCGTGCAATAGGTTATGGTAATGGCGGGTTTGCCAGGCTCCATAGTCTCTCAATCCTTTCCATGCAGGGCGATGCGGTATATCTAACCCATTGATCAGGGGGAGAACACCGTGCCGCCGCGTTCGGAAGCCACTCGCAACAAGCTCGACGATGCCGCCCGCGCCGGGTGGCTCTATTACGTTGCCGGCAACACCCAGGATGAAATCGCCGCAAAGCTCGGCGTGTCGCGCCAGAGCGCCCAGCGGCTGGTTTCCCTTGCCATCTCCGAAAAGCTCATCAAGGTCCGCCTCGACCACCCCATCGCCAATTGCCTCGAGTTGTCCGCCCGGCTTCGGGAGCGTTTCGGCCTGCGTCTTGCCGAAATCGTCCCCTCCGATCCCGGCCACCCCGATACAACCCTGGGGGTTGCCGACGCGACGGCCCTGGAGATCGAAAAAATTCTCTCCGGCTCCAGTCCGGTCATTCTCGGGGTCGGCACGGGCCGCACCCTCAAGGCCGCCGTCGATCTGCTTCCGGCCATGGACTGCCCCCAGCACAAGATCGTGTCCTTGACCGGCAATATCGCCCCCGACGGTTCGGCCGCCTTCTATAACGTGATCTTTTCCATCGCCGACAAGGTCAAGGCGCCGTCCTTTCCCATGCCCCTCCCGGTCATCGCCGCCACGGCCCATGACCGCCAATTGCTGCACAGTCAGGTCGGCATCGAAAAAAATCTCGCCCTTGCCGCACAGGCCAGCGTGTCCTTTGTGGGTGTTGGCGATCTGGGACCCAATGCTCCGCTTTATGAGGATGGGTTCGTCACCCGCGCTGAACTCAAAGCCCTGCAAAAGGCCGGGGCAGTGGGCGAAATGCTCGGTTGGGTCTTCGATGCCGGTGGCGAGCTGGTCTCGGGCATGACCAATGAACGCGTGGCCTCGGCGCCCTTGCCCTCGGGTGAGCGGGCGCTGGTCATCGCCGCGGCCCGCGGCCCCAACAAGGTCGCCGCCATCCGCGCCGCCGTGGCTCGCGGGCTGGTCAACGGGCTGATCACCGACGAAGACACCGCCGCCCAGCTTCTGACCTGACCGTACCGCGCCCAGCGTTCCCATTCGTTGGCCCCATCTCCCCACCCTCGCTACCCCGGCGATACCGCTCCACAAACACGGCCGCTAAGGTCTGCCCTTGAGCAATTTCCCCAGCTATGAGCAAAAGCCCCTTGACATTATGCCGCAGAAAATGAGTAATTGCCCACGCGTATAGCAAATGCTCATTCTTGGAGCATATGGGAGGATTACCATATGAAGTTACGCTCGATCATCATCGGGTCGTGTTCGCTGTTTGCCCTGGCAGCCGGCGCGCAGGCCCAATCGCTCACCATCGCCACCGTCAACAATGGCGACATGATCCGCATGCAGGGTCTGTCGGACCGCTTCACCGAACAGACCGGTATCGATCTGGAATGGGTGACGCTGGAAGAAAACGTTCTGCGCCAGCGCGTCACGACCGACATCGCCACCGGCGGTGGCCAGTATGACGTCATGACCATCGGCGCATACGAAACCCCCATCTGGGCCGCTCAGGGCTGGCTTGCCCCGCTCGACGATCTGGGTGACGACTACAACGCCGACGATCTGATCCCCGCCGTGCGCGAGGCGCTTTCGGTCGATGGCACCCAGTACGCGTCTCCGTTCTATGCGGAGAGCGCCATGATCATGTACCGCACCGACCTGTTCGAAGAGGCCGGTCTGGAAATGCCTCAGGAGCCCACCTGGGAATTCATCGGCGAAGCGGCTCGGGCCATTACCGACCGCGACAATGAAATCTACGGCATCTGCCTGCGTGGCAAGGCCGGCTGGGGCGAGAACATGGCGTTCATCACCGCTCTTGCCAATTCCATGGGCGGCCGCTGGTTCGATATGGATTGGGAACCCCAGTTCGACAGCCCCGAATGGAATGAGGCGCTCACCTATTACGTCGACCTGATGACCGACGCGGGCCCTCCGGGTGCTTCGTCCAACGGGTTCAACGAAAATCTGGCACTGTTCCAGCAGGGCAAGTGCGGCATGTGGATGGATGCCACCGTCGCCGCGTCCTTCGTCTCCAACCCCGATGAAAGCCAGGTCGCAGACAGCGTCGGTTACGCGCTGTTCCCGACCAATGGGCAATTCGACAACCACGGCAACTGGCTGTGGGTCTGGTCGCTGGCCGTTCCGGCTTCGAGCCAGAATGTCGATGCCGCCAAGCAGTTCATCGATTGGGCGACGTCCGAAAGCTACCTCGAAATGGTGGCCGAAGAAGAGGGTTGGGCCAACGTTCCCCCGGGAACCCGCACTTCGCTCTATGAAAACCCGGCCTATACCGAAGCGGCTCCGTTTGCCGATATCACCCTTGAGGCGATCCAGTCGGCCAACACCACCAACTCCTCGGTACAGGACGTTCCCTATGCCGGCGGCCAGTTCGTGGCGATCCCCGAATTCCAGGGCATCGGCACGTCGGTCGGCCAGATCTTCTCGGCGGCTCTCGCCGGTCAGGTCAATGTCGACCAGGCCCTTGAGCAGGCCCAGCAGACCTCGCGTATGGAAATGGATCGCGCCGGTTACTACCGCTAGCATCTGATCTCGAGGGGCCGGAGTCTTTCGGCCCCTCCACCCGCCCGCATTGAGACTTTCGGCCCCGCCCCAAAGAGCGGACACAGATACTTCGCGATCCCCCCAATCGCGCGCCAAGGTCAGGGAGAGGACAATGGCAACAGCTCAAACCCAAACAGCGGCCCGGTTCATGATGGCCCCGTCGGTCATCGCGCTTCTGATCTGGATGATCGTGCCGCTTTCGATGACCGTCTGGTTCTCGTTCCAGTGGTACACGGCCTTCCGTGCGCCCGAGTTTACCGGCTTTGCCAACTACACCTACTTTTTCGCCAACCCCAACATCTGGACGGTGTTTTTCAACACCCTGATCCTTGTGGGGGGCGTTCTGGCCATCACCCTTGTCGGCGGCACCTTGCTGGCGCTGTTGCTCGATCAGCCCATGTTCGGGCAGGGCATCGTGCGCCTTCTGGTCATCGCCCCGTTCTTTGTCATGCCCACGGTGTCCGCGCTGGTGTGGAAGAACATGCTCATGCACCCGGTCAATGGGCTCTTCGCCTGGATCGCGCGAACCTTCGGGCTCCAGCCGGTCGATTGGTTCGCCCACGTTCCCCTGTTTTCGGTCATCATCATCGTTGCCTGGCAATGGCTGCCCTTTGCAACGCTGATCCTTCTGACCGCGCTGCAATCGCTCGATGAAGAACAGCGCGAGGCCGCCGGCATGGACGGCGCGGGACCCATATCGCTGTTTTTCTACATAATCCTGCCCCACATGAGCCGCGCGCTCACCGTGGTCATGCTCATCCAGACCATCTTCCTGCTCTCGGTGTTTGCCGAAATCTTCGTCACCACCAATGGCGGGCCGGGCGTCGCCACCACCAATCTGCCGTTCCTGATCTATCTCCAGGCCCAGTTCCAGTATGATTTCGGTCTGGCCTCGGCCGGCGGCATCGTCGCCGTCATCCTCGCCAATATCGTCGCGATCTTCCTGCTTCGCGTCGTCGGCAAGAACCTGGAGGCGTAACATGGCCCGTGCGATATCAACTCAACGCAAAGTTGGCTTCACGGTCTTTGCCTGGCTCATCGCCTTTGTGATCTTTTTCCCGATCCTGTGGACGTTCCTGACCAGCTTCAAGACCGAGGGCACCGCCATTGCGACCCCGCCCCAGTTCCTGTTCTTCAACTGGACGCTGGAAAATTACGAAACGGTACTCGAACGCTCGAACTATTTCCGCTTTCTGGGCAATTCGATCATCACGGCCGTCGGCTCGACCCTTTTGGGCCTGGTCATCGCCATTCCCGCCGCGTGGGCCATGGCGTTCTCGCCCACAAAGCATACCAAGGACATCCTGATGTGGATGTTATCGACCAAGATGCTGCCCGCCGTCGGCGTTCTTGTGCCCATCACCATGCTGTTCCGCATGGCGGGCCTGACCGACACCCATCTGGGGCTCACCCTGGTCCTCACCCTCATCAATCTGCCCATCATTGTCTGGATGCTGTTCACCTACTTCAAGGAAATCCCCGTCGATATCCTCGAAGCGGCCCGCATGGATGGCGCGTCCCTGCGTCAGGAGGTGATCTATGTGCTCACCCCCATGGCCATCCCCGGCATCGCCTCGACCATGCTGCTCAACATCATCCTGGCCTGGAATGAATCGTTCTGGACCATCGTTCTGACCACCACCCAGGCAACCCCGCTCCCCGCGTTCATCGCGGCCTATTCTTCGCCCGAGGGCCTGTTCTGGGCCAAGCTTTCGGCAGCATCGATGATGGCCATTGCGCCCATCCTCATCATGGGCTGGTTCAGCCAGAAACAATTGGTCCGCGGCCTGACCTTCGGCGCGGTTAAGTAGGGAGGTAAGGATATGGGATCGATCACACTCAAAAACGTTCAAAAGAGCTTCGGCGGCGTCACCGTCATCCCCGACATCTCGCTCGAGATCGAGGACGGCCAGTTCGTGGTCTTTGTCGGCCCCTCGGGCTGCGGGAAATCCACCCTGCTGCGGCTGATCGCCGGGCTCGAGGACGTTACCTCCGGCCAGATCCTCATCGATGGCGTGGATATGTCAAAGGAAGCGCCCGCCCAGCGCAAGCTCTCGATGGTGTTCCAGTCCTACGCGCTCTATCCCCACATGAGCGTGCGCGGCAACATCGCCTTTCCCTTGAAGATGGAAAAGGCGCCCAAGGAAAAGATCGACGCGGCGGTCGACAACGCCGCCTCGATCCTCAATCTCACCGATTATCTCGACAGAAAGCCCCGCCAGCTCTCGGGCGGCCAGCGCCAGCGCGTTGCCATCGGCCGCGCCATCGTGCGCCAGCCCAAGGCCTTCCTGTTCGACGAGCCGCTTTCCAATCTCGACGCCGCCCTGCGGGTCAACATGCGGCTCGAAATTTCCGACCTGCACCAGAAACTCAAGACCACAATGGTCTATGTCACCCACGATCAGGTCGAGGCCATGACCATGGCCGACAAGATCGTCGTTCTGCACGCCGGCCGTGTCGAGCAATACGGCTCTCCGCTCGAACTTTACACAAAACCCGCCAACAAATTCGTCGCCGGGTTCATTGGCAGCCCCAAGATGAATTTCATTGAAGGCGCCGAGGCGAAAAAGTTCGATGCCCACACCATCGGCATCCGCCCCGAACATCTCGCCGTGTCCAAAGAAGGCGGCATCTGGTCGGGCACGGTCAAGGTTTCCGAGCATTTGGGGTCCGATACCTTCTTTCATATCGATGTGGCCGGCATTGGCACTTTGACCGCCCGCGCGGCTGGCGATGTGCCCTTCAAGCACGGCGAAACGGTCACCCTCGCTCCCCAGGATGGCCGCATCTACAAGTTCGACGCGTCGGGCAATGCCCTCTAGAGCGTGTCCAGCAAAAGCATGTCCTCGACGCGATCGGGGATGGAAACGGTTTTGCGGTTCGGACACGCGACAAAACAAAGGTTAAGAGCCGAGGATTTGATCCAGTCAAATCCTGAACGGCTCTAACGCAAAGAACACCATTCGAGGATCAGCGGCATCATGAGTGTCAGACTAGCGGCAAACTCTCTCTCCTCCTTGCCCGGATCGGTCGCCGTGCCGCGCTACGATCACTCGAATCTCGCGGCGGGGATCGTTCATTTCGGCGTTGGCAATTTCCATCGCGCCCACCAGGCCGTCTATCTCGATGACCTCTTCAATCTCGGGCAAGACCACGATTGGGGAATCGTGGGGGCTGGCGTGCGCGCCAACGATGCCGAAATGCGAAAGATCCTCGCCGCGCAGGATTACCTGTCCACCGTGGTCGAGCAGGAAGCCTCGGGCACCACTGCGCGCATCACCGGGCCCATGGTCGATTTCCTCGATCCGGGCGATCCGGCCGCGATCATTGCAAAACTCGCCGATCCCGCCATCCGCATCGTCTCGCTCACCATCACCGAGGGCGGCTATTATCTCGACGCGGCCGGCAATTTTAACCCCAACCATCCCGATATCGTCGCCGACGCCGCAAACCCCGCAGCACCAAGAACCGTCTTCGGCATCATCCTTGCCGGTCTCAAGGCCCGGCGTGAGGCAGGGGTTGAGCCCTTCACCATCATGTGCTGCGACAACATCCCCCACAATGGCAAGGTGACGCTCAACGCCGTGGCCGGGCTTGCCGCTCTGTTCGACAGCGAAATGGCCGATTGGGTCCGCCGCTCGGTCGCCTTCCCCAACGGCATGGTCGATCGCATCACCCCGGCAACCTCGGATCGCGAACGCGCCATGGTCTCCGATGAATACGCCATATCCGACGCCTGGCCGGTGTTTTGCGAAACCTTCAGGCAATGGGTGCTCGAAGACAATTTCCCCTCCGGCCGCCCCGCGCTCGAAAAGGTCGGCGTGACCTTTGTCGATGACGTCTCCCCCTGGGAGCTGATGAAGATCCGCATTCTGAACGGCGGGCACGCCGCCATCGCCTACCCGTCGGCCCTCATGGACATCCATTTCGTCCATGAGGCCATGGAACACCCGCTGGTCGCCGCCTATCTCGAAAAGCTCACCCGCGACGAGATCATCCCCGTCGTGCCCCCGGTGCCCGATACCGATCTCGACGCCTACCGCCGCAAATGCGCCCAGCGCTTCGCCAACCCCAGGATCGGCGACACCATCCAGCGTCTGTGCCTCGATGGCTCCAACCGCCAACCCAAATTCATCCTGCCCTCGGTCGAGGATCGCCTCAATTCCGGCGCCTCGATCACCGGCCTTGCGCTGGTCTCGGCCTTCTGGTGCCGCTATTGCTATGGCGTCACCGATTCCGGAACGCCGATTGCGCCCAACGATCCAAACTGGGATCGCCTGCAGGCTGCCGCCATCCGCGCCAAGGACGAACCGAAAGCCTTCCTGGAGATGAAGGACATTTTCGGCGCCGCCGCCGAACACCGCGATTATATCGCCGCGTTCAGCAACGCGCTCGGCACCATCTGGGAATTTGGCGCCCGCGACACCCTCACGCGCTATATTCAGGGCAAGCTTTGATGGATGTTGCGCCGGCCCGCCGATCTCAAGCAAGGGGACCGGCGCTGATCATCTTCGATTGCGACGGGGTGCTCGTCGATTCCGAACCCATCGCCATCGATGTGCTTGTCGAAACCGTGGCCGCGCTCGGCGTTCACATCCCCACCGAGATCGCCTATCGCGATTTTCTCGGCCGCACGCTCAAGACGGTCTCGGCCTCCCTTGCCGGCGATCACGGCGTCACAATGGACGATACCGCGCTCGAAGACATGCGCCATCGCCTCTATGCCCGCTACAAAAGCGCGCTCAAGCCCATGCCCGGCATCGCCGATGTCCTCGATGCGCTCGATATCCCCGCCTGCGTGGCGTCTTCCAGCGTTTCCGAACGCATCGAAATCAGTCTCAAACTGACCGGGCTTTACGACAGGTTCGCCCCCGACATCTATTCGGCCACCATGGTCGCGCGCGGCAAGCCCGCCCCCGATCTCTTCCTTTTTGCCGCAGAGCAGATGGGTTTTGCCCCCGCCGAGTGCGTGGTCATCGAAGACAGCCCCGCCGGCGTTGCTGCCGCCAAGGCCGCGGGCATGGCCGTCATCGCCTTTACCGGCGGCAGCCATATCGGCCCCGCCGGTCTAAAGCCGCAACTGGCCGCTTTGAACCCCGATGCCCTGATCGACGATTTGCACAATCTGCCCAGTGCTCTAAGGTCTCTCTCGAGGAAGATTTCGCGTATCTAGAGGCCATTGCATGACCGCCCTTCTGGTTGCCGTCGATGTGGGAACGACCAGCGCAAGGGCCGGGGTGGTCACGGCGCAAGGCGATATTTTGGGCCGCGCCGAAGCGCCCATCGATATCCGCCGCGAAGGCGCCATCCGCGCCGAACATCGCTCGGAAAACATCTGGTCCGCCGTCTGCGTCGCCGTCCGCGAGGCTATCGCCACGGCCAATGCCGATCCACTCTCGGTCAGGGCCATCGCTTATGCAGCCACCTGCTCGCTTGTGGTTCTGGGCAGGGACGGGGGCTCTTTGCCCGTCGGCCCCGATGGCGAAGAGGGTTGGGACACCATCGTCTGGCTCGATCACCGCGCCATGCGTGAGACCGCCGATATCAATGCCACCGGCCACGATGTTCTCGAATTTTCCGGCGGCGCGCTCAGCCCGGAAATGGAAATCCCC
Source organism: uncultured Pelagibacterium sp. (assembly GCF_963972885.1). Taxonomy (NCBI): domain Bacteria; kingdom Pseudomonadati; phylum Pseudomonadota; class Alphaproteobacteria; order Hyphomicrobiales; family Devosiaceae; genus Pelagibacterium; species uncultured Pelagibacterium sp. Next base: position 11,431 of record NZ_CAXAXY010000034.1, read on the forward strand.
AAGCTTCTCTGGCTCAAGCGCAACCTGCCCGCCATATGGCAAAAGACCGGCTACATGTTCGACCTCGCCGATTTCCTCGCCTGGAAGTCGAGCGGCTCAATCGAGCGCTCCCAATCGACCCTCACCAGCAAATGGAGCTTCCTCGCCCACGAGCCCGATGGGTGGCCCACCGATTTTCTCGGAGCCATCGGTCTTGACGATCTGCTCACCCGCGCCAGCCTGCCGCGCACGGCGTCCCCCATCGGCGCTCCGCTCGGCACTTTGACGGCAAAAGCGGCGCGCGAGCTCGGTCTGCCCCGCTCGGTCGTGGTGGGCACCGGAATGGTCGATGCCCATGCCGGTGCATTGGGCGTGCTGGGCACCTATACCGAGGACCCATTGGGCGTTGATCGGCATCTGGGCCTCGTTGCCGGCACCTCGAGCGCCGTCACCGCGCTGGCCAAAGCCCCCCGCCCGACCCCCGGTTTGTGGGGCCCTTATTATGGCGCGGTCCTCCCGGGCTTCTGGCTCACCGAGGGCGGCCAGTCCGCCTCGGGCGCCGCGCTTGATTACATCATCCGCGTCCACGCCTCGGGCGCCGCACCCACCCCCATCATGCATGCTGAAATCATCAACCGCATCAAGCGCTTGCGTGAAACCGACCCCGACCTCGCCCCCCGCCTTCACATCCTCCCCGATTTCCACGGCAACCGCTCCCCCTTCGCCAATCCCGCAGCGCTCGGGGTCATTTCCGGCATGAATCTCGATTCCTCTTTCGATGGATTGTGCAAGCTCTACTGGCGCACCGCTGTCGCCATAGCGCTCGGCGTGCGCCATATCCTTCAAACCCTCAACGCCACCGGCTATGCCATCGATACGCTTCACGTCACCGGCGGCCACACCCGCAATCCGCTCTTGATGGAACTCTACGCCGATGCCACCGGCTGCACCGTCCACGAACTCCCCGACGCAGACGCCATGATCCTTGGCACCGCCATGGCCGCCGCCACCGCCGCCGGCCTCTACCCCCGCCTCACCGCAGCCGCCCACACCATGCGCCACACCTCCGTCACCCGCACGCCCGACCCCTCCCGCAAGGCGCGCTATGACACCGACTACGCGGTGTTTTTAAAAATGCACGCCCACCGGCGCGAGATTGAATCGATGTTGTGAGCGGGATTGTGGCTTTATCCGCACCCATCGCTGCTCCGGCGAAAGCCGGAGTCCAGCAGCCCCAGCCGGGCCGCTGACACGAATGAATGCCAAAAATGCGCGTCATAATGTTAAATATAATTGACATATCGCAAAAAATATCGCACACAGCGCCAATAATATCTTCCATTGGGGCGTGTGATGAGCTTTCGGGAAAAGAACGCATGGATTGCGGTGGTGACCACGCTGGTCATCTGGACGGTCTATTTCTGGCAGGTGGGCAACGCGGCGCTGTCCGGCACGCTCGATGGCGATGCAATCTTCTGGCTTTTCGTCTGGTGCCTTTCCATTTCCATCGCCATCATGCTGCCGGTCAATATCGCCGCCGCCATCCTCGCCCGCCAGAACATGGACGCCCCGCCCGACGAACGTGAGCGCGAGATCGATGCCAGGGCCAACAGGATCGGCCTTATCCTTCTCGAATGGCTCATGGTCGCCGTGATCCTTTCGAGCGGCCTCATCGCCGATTTCGCCCGTGAGGTTTATGCCGCCGATCCGGCCGGGGCCACGGCGATCATCTTGATAAACCTCATGCTTTTCGCGCTCGCCTTTTCGGCCCTGACCCGCGAAATCATCCAGATCGTCCATTTCAGGATGCTCGACTGATGGCCCGCCCCCCGATCACCAACCAGATCCGCCGCCTGCGTTTCGAGCACAACGAGATGACCCAGCAGGAACTGGCCGACCGCATCGGCATGACCCGCCAGACCGTGGCGTCCATCGAACACAACAAATATTCCCCCTCCCTCGAAGCGGCCTTCCGCATTGCCGAAACCTTCGGCGTGCCCATCAGCGAGGTGTTTTTCTGGAAGGCCGAGGAGCCCAGAAAATGACCATCCCCACCACCATGAAAGCCGCCATCGTCACCGCCTATGGCGGGCCCCAAGTGGTCGAGATCCAGTCCCGCCCGGTACCGGCACCGCGCGAGGATGAAATCCTCATCAAGACAATCGCCACCACCGTCAATTCCGGCGATGCCCGCATGCGCGCCCTCGATGCGCCGGCGGGCATGAAAACCCTCATGCGTCTCGCCATCGGCATCACCCGCCCGCGCCAGCCGATCTTCGGCACCGAGATCGCCGGCACCGTTGTCGCTGTCGGTCCCCAGGTCTCCCGCTTCGCCATCGGCGACGAAATCATCGCCTTCCCTGGCACCGGGCTTCGTTGTCACGCCGAATATGTCGCCGTTGCCGAACGCAAACCCATTGTCAAAAAGCCGCAGAACCTTTCGGTTGATGAGGCCGCGGGCCTGTGCTTCGGCGGCACGACGGCGCTCCATTTTCTCCGCAAGGCAGACATAAAACCGGGAGAACATATCCTCGTCATCGGCGCATCCGGCGCTGTCGGCTCGGCCATGGTGCAACTGGCAAAACATTTCGGCGCCAAAGTCACCGCCGTCGCCAGCGCCGCCAACGCCGATCTGGTCTTAAGCCTTGGCGCCGACACCGTCATCGATTACGCGACCACCGACTATTCCGCCGTCTCGTCGGCCTATGATGTGATCGCCGACACCGTCGGTGCCACCGATTTCCAACGCTGCCTTAAAGCACTTAAGCCCGGCGGGCGTTATCTCGCCATCGCCGGTGGCATCGGCGACATGCTGGCCCGCCCAAAGGACGGCAAGCGCCCCATCGCCGGCATGGCCGCAGAACGCCCCGAAGACGTCGCCTTCCTCGCCGATCTGGCAGCAAAAGGTGAATACCGGGTGGTCATCGATCAGACCTTCGATTTCGATGATATTGCCCAGGCTCACGCCCGCGTCGACAGCAAACACAAGCGCGGCAGCGTGGTGGTTCGCGTCGGCGAATAGAATGTCCCGCTCCTTGCGTCATCCCGGGCGAAGACCCGGGAACCAGTAACCGGCAGCGCCGGCAGTTCTGTCTCATGGCCAAGGTCTAGAGCGCGTCCAGCAAAAGTGGACTTGATCTCGTCTCCCGCCCCTGCCGATTTCCACTTGGCTATCCCTGCCTTGACAGAACAAAATAAGAACGACATGCTGCCCGCACCAAAGGAGGTGCACAATGGCCCATGTCGTTCTGTTTCATTCCATCCTCGGCCTGCGACCCGTCGAAGGCGAAATCGCCGCCGTGTTCGAGGCCGATGGCCACACGGTCACGCTACCGGACCTGTTCGACGGACAATCGGCCGACAATTACGATGCCGCCTTCGCCCTGCGCAAGGAAGTGGGAACCGACGCCATAATGGAACGCGCCCGGGCAGCGGTCGAAGCAGCGCCGCCCGAAGCCGTCCTCTCTGGTGTGTCCTTCGGTGCGTCGTTGATCGGAGAATTCTGGGCCGATCGCCCGCAAATGGCCGGAGCCCTGCTCTTTGCAGGCATCACGGACTGGATGGACCCGCCCACGCCCGGTCTGCCGGTTTCGGTGCACATCGCGCGCCCCGATCCGTTCGATGACGAAGACTATTTCGCCGATTGGGTGGCACAAAAAGGCGAGGCCGATCTCCAGATGCACCGCTATGACGGTGCCGGCCATTATTTCCTCGACCCCAGCCTCGACGATTACAACGAAGCCGCCGCCAAACTCTGCCTCGACCGCTCGCGCGAGTTTCTAAAGGGCCTCTGAGGCGCTTCAGCCAGCAACCAGATGTTCATCCACCCACCACGGTCATCCCGGGCGAAGTCCCGGGATCCAGTAACCGGCAGCGTGATGGTGCTTCGCCGGGCGGTGCCGGAACGCCATGCACAGGAGCGGCGATGGGGCTCTACCTTCGCCCCCTCGTCATCTTCGGGCTTGACCCGGAGATCCGAACCGCAGCCCCACCCCCAACGGAAATGGTGTTGGCACAGTCCTCACCTCAATCCCCGGCCCGAACCGCCTTGCCCGCCTCATCAAACAGATGCCGCTTGGCTTTCTCGAACGTCACGAACACCTTCGAGTCCGGCGCAAAATAATGCTCGCCGAACAGCCGCGCCGTCAAAAGCCCCGCCTTCTCGTTGCGCAGATAAAGATTGGTGTCGGCGCCGAGCTGTTCGATATGGACCACCTCGCAGCCCAGATCGCCCGATGTCTGTGAAACGCTCATATGCTCGGGCCGGATGCCGATGGTCTTGGCCGAAGTTTCCCCCAGCGCGCCCGCGTCGATGAAATTCATCTGCGGCGAGCCGATAAACCCGGCAACGAACAGATTGGCCGGGTTGTTATAGAGCTCCATGGGCGTCCCGATCTGCTCGATCCGCCCCGCATTCATCACGACGATCCTGTCGGCCAGCGTCATGGCCTCCACCTGGTCGTGCGTCACATAGACCATGGTGGCCGAAAGCTCGCGATGCAGCCGCGCGATTTCGAGCCTTGTGTTGACCCGCAGCGCCGCGTCGAGATTGGACAAAGGCTCGTCGAACAAGAACAGCTTGGGCTTGCGCACCACGGCCCGCCCGATCGCCACCCGCTGGCGCTGCCCGCCCGACAATTCGGCCGGCCGCCGCTCCAGCAGCGGATCGAGCCCCAGCATTTTGCTCGCTACGCCCACGCGGTCGTCGATTTCCGATTTCGCCGCGCCCTCCTGTTTCATCGCCAGGCTCATATTCCCCTTCACCGTCAGGTGCGGATAGAGCGCATAGGACTGGAACACCATGGCGATGCCGCGCTTGGCGGGCGGGGTTGTGTTGACCACAGTGCCATCGATCTTGACCGTCCCCGCGCTCGCATCTTCCAGCCCGGCAATGATCCGCAAAAGCGTCGATTTCCCGCATCCCGACGGCCCCACGAAAATAACGAACTCGCCCTCATCGACCGAAAGGTCGATCCCGTGCAGAACGTCGGTGGACCCGAAGGTCTTCTTGATGCCGGAAAGTTCGAGAGCGGTCATTATTGATCCTCGTTTCACAAATCCACCGGCTTGCCGGTCCTAATCGATTCATCGGCGGCAAGGCAGATGCGCAGCGATTGCACCGCATCGCTCATGTGCCGGCCCAGATCGATATCCTCGACAATCGCCCGATAGACATAATCCTGTTCCCGCGCGCACAGGGCGTCGTGCCCCGGCTCGCCCTCCATCGACAACATCTCGTCTTCATGGATGAATTCCCCATCGCCGCCCAGATCGGCCCGGTGGATGCGGATGCGGGCGGTCTTGGTGTGGGTCTCGTGATCGGACGATTTCGCGCCCTCGTCCATGACGATCGACACCGAGCCTTTCGGCGTTAAGATGTCTTTGACGAAAAACGCGGTTTCCGAAATCATCGGCCCCCATGCCGCCTCGTACCAGCCCACCGACCCGTCATCGAACATCACCTGCAGATGCCCGTAATTATACATCTCGGGCGCAATCTCGTCGGTTAGCCGCACCCCCATGCCGCGCACCTGAACGGGTTTGGCGTCGGTGATCTGGCACATCACGTCCACATAATGCACCCCGCAATCAACGATCGGGGACGTGGTTTCCATCAGCGTCTTGTGCGTGCGCCAGAACCGGCCCGCCGATTGCTGGTTGAGATTCATGCGAAAGACGTAGGGCCCGCCCAGCGCCCGCGCTTCGGCGATCAGCCGCACCCAGGACGGGTGGTGGCGCAAGATGTAGCCCACCACCAGTTTTTTCCCCAGCCGCGTCGCCGTCTCGACCACCCGCTCGGCATCGGCGACCGTGGTCGCCAGCGGCTTTTCGATAAACACATGCGCGCCCGCTTCCATCGCGGCCACGGCATAATCCGCATGGCTGTCAGAATAGGTGTTGATCGAGGCCAGCTCGGGTCGCGTCGCCCCCAGCGCCTCATAAAAATCGCTCCAGTGCGGATAGCCGGTCAGCCCTTCTGGAACGGAATCCTTGGCTCGCGTCACGACCCCGACAATCTCGTATCCGGGATGGTTGTGATAGGCCATGGCATGTGCCCGGCCCATATTGCCCAGCCCGGCAACGAGCACTTTAATGGGTTGGCTCATTTGACGGCTCCCGAAGTGATGCCGCGGATCAATTGCCGCGAAAAGATAAGATAGAGGACCAGAACCGGGATGATGGCGAGGGTCAGCGCCGCCAGCACCGCGTTCCAGTTGGTCACGAACTGCCCGATGAACACCTGCGCCCCCAGCGTCACGGTCTTTGTCGCCTCGGCCGGCGCCAGGATCAGCGGAAACCACAGATCGTTCCAGATCGGGATCATCGTGAACACCGCCACCGTCGCCATCGCCGGCCGCACCAGCGGCAAAACCAGCGTGAAAAAGATCCGGTATTCCGATAGCCCGTCCACCCGCCCGGCATTTTTAAGATCGGCGGAAACCGTGCGCATGAATTCCGAAAGGATGAAGATCGCCAGCGGCAGCCCCTGCGCCGTGTAAACCAGGATCAGCGCGGTATGGGTATTGACCAGCCCGGTCGCCACCATGATCTGCAGGATCGCTACCGTCCCCAGCCGGATTGGGATCATGATGCCCAACGCCAGATAGAGCGCCATCAGCGGATTGCCCCTGAACCGGTATTCCGAGAGCGCAAACGCCGCCATGGCGCCAAACAGCAACACGCAGAACAGCGACGCCACCGTCACGATCAGCGAGTTCTGGAAATAGAGCAGGAAATCGCCCTGGTTCGTCACCGTCTCGAACCCGATCAGGGAAAAGCTCTCCGGGTTGGGCAGGGCCAGCGGATCGGAAAAGATCGCCCGCCGGTCCTTGAAGGCGTTGATGACCACAACGAACACCGGAAACAGCGCAATCAGCGTATATCCGATCAGCACCGCATGGGCGGCAAGGGCGCGGGGCAGGGAGGCACGGGCCGTATTCATCAGAACTGGTACCTCCTAAGCCGCGTTTGGATGCCGAACAGATAGATCGAAACCCCCACGAGAATGATCAAAAACATCATCGTCGCGATCGCCGAGCCCATATTGGGGTCGCCCTGCTGGAGCTGGAAGCCAAAGAAGGTGCGATAGAGCAGGGTGCCTAAAATGTCGGTCGACCCGTTCGGCCCCGCCTGCGCCCCCTGGCTGACATAAATCAGATCGAAGGCGTTGAAATTGCCAACGAAGGTGAGGATCGAAATGATCCCGATGGTCGGCAGGATCAGCGGCAACTGGATCTTGAAGAACTGCTTGGCCCCCGTCACCCCGTCGATTTCGGCCGCCTCGATCACCTCGTCGGGGATCGAGAGCAGCGCCGCATAGATCAGCATCATGGGAATGCCCACGAACTGCCAGACCGAGACCAGCGCCAGCGTGGTCAGCGCCGCGCCTTCCTGGCCCAGCCAGGGCGAAAACAGGCTCCGCAGCCCGATGGCGTCGAGCATGTTGGGCGCGATTCCCCATAGCGGTGACAGGATCAGCTTCCAGACAAACCCAACGATCACGAAGGACAGAATGGTGGGGATAAAGATCGCCGTGCGGTAAAAGCCCCGCAGCCGCAGATTGGGATTGGACAGGATCGCCGCCAGCAACACCCCGATAGGGTTCTGGACCACCATGTGGATGACAAAAAACCAGAAATTGTTGGCAAGCGCATTCCAGAAGCTGGAGGCCCAGCGCGGATCGCCAAACAACGTTATGAAATTGCCCAGACCCACAAAGGCCCGTTCGCCATCCACGGTGTTGAACAGCGACTGGAACAGCGTCGAAAACAGCGGGATAATCATGATGGCGGTATAGACAAGCACGGCCGGCGCCAGAAACACGGCGATATGCCAGCGCCGCGCCGGTTTGGGTAGGGTGTCCTGGTCCACCGCCATGATGATTTTCCCCTCGGAAATTCAAGGGATCGGGCGACGCGCGCCGCCCGATCCGGTTTGCAATCGATGGTGCGGTTCGACTAGTCGAACATGCCCGGCGTGTACCAGCTCTCGAGCCCCGACTGGATCGCAGCCGCCGCTTCTTCCGGCGTTTCGGTGCCGGCCAGAACGTTCGATGCATGCAGCCAGTTGTCGTTTTCCAGGTTCGGCGTGCCGCGCGACAGGATCGCGTAGGTCGGGCGGATCGTCGATTCACATTCCTCGCGCCAGGAGACGAACTCGTTGGCCAACTCGTTCTCGATGGTCACAGGCTCGTCCGACAGCCCGAAGAACCCGGGAAGCGCATTGGCGTAAAGGCTGGCAAATTCGGCCGATGCCACCCAGTTGAGGAAGGTGCGGGCTGCTTCGGGGTGTTCGGTCGAAGCGTTCATGCCGATCCCGATATCGTTGTGATCGGAGATATAGCAGGTGTCGCCTTCAGCCGGCACCGGGGGCGGGAAGGCGCCCAGTTCGAAATCGGCCTGTTCTTCAAACAGCGCGATTTCCCACGAACCGGCCGGGAAGATCGCCGCACGGCCCAGCGTAAACAGGTTCTGGGAATCCGGATAGGTCTGGGCCAGATAACCGTCACCGGCATATTCGCCCCAGCGGGCGAGAACGCGCAATGGCTCGGTCCATTCCTCGTCGGTGAATTTGGCGTCTCCCGAAATCAGCGCCAGCCGTCCCTCTTCACCGTGCCAATAGGCCGGGCCGATATTGTGGTAGCCCATCGAGGCCGATTCCCACTGATCCACAGCACCGATGGCCAGCGGAATGTAGGTCCCGTCGGCCTGAATGGCGTCGAGAACCGCGAAGAACTCTTCTTCGGTGGTGGGCTCTTCCAGCCCCAGCTCGGCAAACGCATCGGCATTGTAGATAAAGCCGTGGATCACCGAGGCCATGGGCACGCAGAACGGGGTCGAGCCATCGTCCGTGTTCCAGGCCGATTTGGCGACATCGGAGAAATTGGCGATGCCTTCGAGATCGTCGAGCGGGGCCAGATAGCCCGCCTCGAACAGCGCCAGCGACGCGTCGAACGGACGGCAGGTGATCAGATCGCCCGCCGAGCCGGCGTCGAGCTTGGCATTGAGCGCCGCATTGTATTCGGTCGGCGCCGTGGGGGCAAAATTGAGCGTGATCCCCGGATTGGCCGCTTCAAAGGCCGGGATCAGCGTGTTCTGCCAGATGGTCAGATCGTCATTGCGCCAGCTTTCGATGGTCAGCGTCACGTCCTGGGCCAGCAACGGTGTTGCGGTCAGGGCGAGGGCTAAACCCGCGCTTGTGCATAGCAGTCTCGATTTCGAGATCATGATGGTTCCTCTTCTTTGTTGAACCCGTCCGGAAAGGCTCCGGGCGGGCGTTCCCTCGTCGGGCAAGGCTTTATGGGCGGCCCAAAACGGCCAGTGCCTTGCGTACGACACCGCCCGATTGCGCAAGCAATTGCTGCGCCTCGGACAGATCTTTTGCGCCCGCCGCCAGAAGGATGGCGGGCTTGACTTCGTTGTGAGCCGTTTGCATGGCCTTTGCCGCCACATCGGGTCCAACCCCTGCGATGCGCGCCACGATGCCGGTGGCTCTGAGCACCAGCTTGTCGTTGTCGGCTGTGACGTTGACCATGAAATTGTCGTGCACATGCCCCATCCGCACCCCGATCAGGGTCGATAGCATGTTGAGCGCCGCCTTTTGCGCGGTGCCCGCCGCCATCCGGGTCGAGCCCGAAATCACCTCCGCCCCGCTCGCCAGAAGGATCGCCACATCCGCATCGGCCAGCAGCGGCGCGCCGCCATTTCCCGCGATCCCGACAGTTCCCGCACCGGCGGTTTTGGCCGCCCGCAATGCGGCGACGGTATAACGGGTCGTCCCGCTCGCCGAAATACAGATCGCGCAATCGTTGGCCCCGATGCCAAGCGCGCCAACATCGGCCGCGCCCTGGTCGGCATCGTCTTCCGGCCCGCCAAGCAGTTCCTGGGTCATCGCCAGCCCGCCCGCCATGACGATTTCGATGCGGTCGCGTGCAATGCCGTAGGTCTGGGGAATTTCCAGCGCGTCGCCGAGTGCGATCAGCCCCGGGCTGCCGGCCCCGACATAGATCAGCCGCCCACCCGCCTGCAACGCGGCAACACCCAATTGGGCGGCCTTGGCGATATCTAAGAGTGCAGCACTTACGGCATCGAGACCGCGCTTCTGGCCATCGAGCAGGGCCGAAAGAATAGCGGCATCGTCCCAGCTATCGAGCCCGGAAAAGCGCGGATCGGCGTGTTCGGTGGCAACGAGAGCGCTCACGGCATGGCCCTGTGCGCGTGTCGTTCGATCAGCATGTCGCCCCTTCGTGGCATGCACAATCCTCCTGTTCCCTCGATAATGCCAAAAAAATACCACTTGTCCAGTGGGGTGTTACGAAATTGTCTCGAGCGCTCCTCCGGAGGTGACCAACAGGCACGCCATCCGGGCCTTTCACGACTTTTTACGAAATTTCCGTTCTGCCAGCTTGGCCAATGGTCTATTATTGGTATTATAGCCGCACAGAGGGTGCCGGCGTTGGGCCGGATGAGGAGCGGTCCCATGCGTACCAGACGCAGTGCCAGCCAATGAGTGCCACCATCGAGGACATGTTCAGGCAGACGGCCGGGGCCCGCAGCGGCGGCCCGCTCTATCTGCGCCTGCGCCGGTCCATCGAGGATGCCGTCAGATCCGGCCTCATCAATCCCGGCGACGCCCTGCCGTCCGAGCGCGATATCGCGGCCACGGCCGAGGTTTCCAGGGTTACCGTCCGCAAGGCCGTCCAGCACCTTGTGGCCGATGGCATCCTGATCCAGCGCCACGGCTCGGGCACCTTCGTTGCCCCCACCGTCCAGCGGGTCGAACAATCGCTCTCCAGCCTCACCTCGTTCACCGAGGACATGGCGCGCCGCGGCATGACGCTGAGTTCGCAATGGCTCGATCGCGGCCTTTACGATCCCTCCAACGAGGAAACCATCATTTTGGGCCTCGGCGCCGGCGAAAAGGTCGCCCGCATCGCCCGCCTGCGCATCGCCAATGGTAATCCCCTGGCCATCGAGCGCGCTTCGCTCTCGGCCACTGTCCTGCCCGATCCCGACGCCATCGCCAATTCGCTCTACGCCAAGCTCGACCAGACGGGCAACCGCCCGGTGCGCGCCATCCAGCGCATAGCGGCGGTCAATCTGGGCCGGCACGATGCCGAACTGCTCGACGTCGCCCCCGGCGCCGCCAGCCTGCGCATCGAGCGCACCTCCTATCTCGCTTCGGGCCGGATCGTTGAATTCACCCGCTCCATCTATCGCGGCGATGCCTATGATTTCGTCGCCGAACTGCGCCTGCAGAACTAAAAGGGACCACCGCCAGCATGACCCAGACTCACATGAAGCGCGAAATCGCCGAAATCCCCGCGGCAGTGGCCCGCCTGCTCGGCGAGGGGCGCCCGGCGCTCGATGCTGCCGCAAAGGCGCTTGCCGATGCCGATCCGCGCCTGGTCATAACCATCGCCCGCGGCTCGTCCGATCACGCAGCGACCTTCTTTAAATATGCCTGCGAGCTTTCGACCGGCGTTCCCGTCGCTTCGGTCGGCCCCTCCATCGCCTCGATCTATGGCGTCGATCTCAAGCTCGACCGCGCCGCCGCCATCGGCATTTCCCAGTCGGGCAAAAGCCCCGACATCGTTTCCATGCTGCAAAGCGCCGCCCGCTCGGGCGCAACCGCCATCGCCATCACCAACACCCCGGACTCCCCATTGGCCGAAGCCGCCGATGCCGTCATCGATATCTGCGCGGGTGAAGAACAGTCGGTGGCCGCCACAAAGACCTTTGTGACCTCCGCGGTCGCCGGGCTGGCCATCGTTGCCGGCTGGTCGGGTGACAAGGCGCTCCTCGGCGCGCTCGACGCCCTCCCCGAAGCGCTCGAAAATGCGCTCTCGTGCGACTGGTCGCCACTTGTCGAGGCCACGGCAAATGCCAATTCGCTCTACGTGCTCGGGCGCGGCCCCGGCGCCGCCATCGCCCACGAAGCAGCGCTCAAGTTCAAGGAAACCTCGGGCCTGCACGCCGAGGCCTATTCCACCGCCGAAGTGCTGCACGGCCCCGCCGCCATCGTCCAGAAGGGGTTCCCCGTTCTTGCGCTCAGCGCGACAGACAAGGCGCGCTCTTCGATCCTTGAAACCTGCGCCCGGCTGGCCGGACAGGGCGGTTCGGTCTTCGTCACCGACCCCCAGCCCGGCGCCGCCATTGCGCTCCCGGTCGCCCGCACCGGCCATCCGCTGACCGACCCCATCGCTCTGGTCGTCTCGTTTTACGGCTTTATCGAAGCGCTGGCCCGCCATCGCGGCTTCAACCCCGACGAGCCCCCGCATCTGCGCAAGGTAACCTCGACCCTATGACCCTGTTTTCGCTTTCGGCGCCGAAAATCTTCGATGGCCAGACCTGGCATGAGGAGCGTGCCCTTCTGGTTGAAGACGGCCGCGTCAAATCCATCGTCCGCACCACAGACGTGCCATCCGGCATTGCCGAAATCGACCTCGGCCACGGCATGCTGGTGCCCGGCTTTGTCGATCTGCAGGTCAATGGCGCCGGCGGCGTGCTGTTCAACGAAGACCGCAGCGTCGAAGGCCTGCGCCAGCTGTGCGCCGCCAATTTCCAGTTCGGCACCACCGCGCTCCTGCCCACCCTCGTCACCGACACGCGCGCGGTCACCCGCACGGCACTCGATGCGGGCATTGCCGCCCACGCCCAAAAAGTGCCCGGCTTTATCGGCCTGCACATCGAAGGCCCGCACCTCTCGGTCGCCCGCAAGGGCGCCCACAACCCCGCCTTTATCCGCCCCATGGACGAAGCCGATTTGCGCGCGCTCATCGCGGCCCGCCCCGCCATGCCCGCCCTTCTGACCACCGTCGCGGTCGAGTCCGTGGGCCCCGACCAGATCGCCCGGCTCGCCCAGGCCGGCGTCACAGTCTCGCTCGGCCATTCCGACACCGGCATTGCCGGCGCGGTCACGGCGTTCAAGGCCGGCGCATCGATGGTCACGCACCTGTTTAACGCCATGAGCCAGCTCGGCAACCGCGAGCCCGGACTTGTCGGCGCCGCGCTCGCCAATGGCGTCTGGGCCGGCCTGATCGCCGATGGCATCCATGTCGATCCGGCAACCATCGGCGTTGCTCTGCGCGCCAAGAAAGGACCGGGAAAGATCTTTCTCGTCACCGATGCCATGTCGCCAATGGGCACCGACATGACCGGCTTTGCCCTCAATGGCCGCGACATCGTCCGCGCCGATGGTGCGCTGCGGCTGGCCGACGGCACATTGGCCGGGGCCGATCTCACCATGATCGATGCGCTAAGCTACATGCACAGAACCATCGGCCTTGATCTCGACGAGGCCCTGCGCATGGCCGCGCTTTACCCTGCCCAGGCCATCGGGCTCGCCGACACGATCGGGCATCTGGGCTCGGGCGCCATGGCGTCCATGGTGCACCTGTCCGATGATTTGGGTGTTGAGGGCGTCTGGGTCGAAGGCGAGAAGGCATTTGGCTGAAGCAGTTCAGGTCTGAACCCAACCGTTCGTTACCCCCGCCCTTCGCTTCCCCGGCGAAAGCTGGGGTCCAGCAGCACTGCCCGAAGCGCCAGCGCCCAAGGCAAAGCACATAGACCCCGGCTTTCGCCGGGGAAGCGCTGGAAGCAAAATCGATGCTGTATGAACTTAGCGCGCCCTAACTCGCCTTTTCCAGCAAATCCACTTCCCCGATGGCATCCGCCAGCGTCGTCTGGTCGAGCACGGCGCGCGTTGCGTCGGTCACCTTGGCGAAAACGTGCCGGATTTCGCAATCATCCTCGCTGCGGCAGTCGATGCACCGCCGATAGGCGATTTTCGACAGGCAGGGCAGGGGCGCGATCGGGCCGTCGATGATGCGCAGCACTTCCCCGAAGCTGATTTCCTCGGGCGCCTTCAAGAGCAGATACCCCCCTGCCTTGCCGCGTTTCGACATCACGATGCCGCTGCGCTTGAGTTCGAGCAGGATCTGTTCGAGAAATTTTTTCGGAATGTCCTGCCCTGCGGCAATTTCCGAGATCATCAGGCTTTCACCCTCGCCGGCGCGCGTCAGCGCCACAAGGGCGCGCAGGGCGTAGCGGGCTTTTTGCGATATCATCGACACGAGAGGCAGGCGCTCCTCATAAAAGGCGATTATGTCATAATTGGCCTTGGCCCGCGGCGCAACCTCTTGACCTTTCTCACCGGACGTATCCCAATGTTGCCCGATCGCAGGGAGGCGGGAAATGGCTCAGGCAACGGGCATAGGCGGAGTGTTTTTTCGCTCGGGCGACACCGAGGCGCTGGCCAAATGGTATGAGACCCATCTCGGCGTCCCCGGCTTCTGGGAGCAGGAGGCCGGCATGACCGTCTTTGCCCCCTTCAGGCGCGAAACCGATTATTTCCCGCCCGACAGGCAGTGGATGATCAATTTCCGCGTCGACGATCTTTCCGCCCTGATGGCCGACCTCAAAGGGGCGGGCATCCCAGTCGAAACCCGCGACGAATGGGATACCCCCGAAACGGGGCGCTTTGCCCGCATCCACGATCCCGAGGGAAACCCCATCGAATTGTGGGAACCGCCGGCGGGCTGACCTGTATCCAATTCGAGCCCGGGACCCACGGCTGGGAAGCCCCGCTGATTCAGCGTGAAAGCCCCGCGATTCACGGCCCTCCCTGCTGGCCAGCAATCGCGCACAAAAATTTTTTTGCCGATATTTTCAGCAAATCGTACCCTCAAGTACGCCGGAGCTGCCCGGAATTTGGCAGTTTTTTGACCGGATAGTCAAAAAAGGACAGTATATCTGACGTAAACGTCCTCCACATACCCATTGCGCGATCAAACAAAAGACGCTTTGTTGCGGCTTCGGCGTGCACCGCCCGGGCGTTAAGACCCCGCGCGGTGCTGGCCCCAAGTCGCAGGGAGGGATCGTCATGCAAAATAAGATAACCCCTGCACATCGATCAACAGAAAGAGCTTAATCGTCTGACCGTGCCGTTTCGACATATTCGACCCCCAAGTCAGTATCTCGCTCCGGCCCAGCAGGCGGGGGCGTTTTCTGGATGATGGCTTCCGCCATCGGCGCCGGGCAAAAGGCGCCGATGGCGGGTAATTTTTGTCAAGGGGATAAACTCGATATGCGAAACACGCTCACCGGCATTGCGGCGGCTCTTTTTGCCACCACCATGCTCGTTGGCGCGGCCAGCGCCGAAACGCTGCGCTGGGCCCGTCAGTCCGATGCTCTCACGCTTGATCCGCACTCCCAGAACCAGGGCGTGACCCACACCTTCAACCACCACATCTACGAGACGCTTCTCGACCGCGATGTGGAAGGTAACCTTCAGGCCCGCCTTGCGACCGATTGGTACGTCAAGGAAGGCGACGAGACCGTCTGGGTCTTCGAGCTGCGCGAAGGCGTCACCTTCCATGGCGGCGAGGAATTCACGGCCGAAGACGTGGTGTTCTCCATCGAGCGCGCCAAGTCCGAAAACTCCAACATGCGTCAGCTCCACGCCGATGTTGAGAGCGTTGCCGCGGTTGACGACTATACGGTCGAATTCCAGATGGCCGGGCCGTCCCCGCTCTATCCCAACAACATCACCAACACCTTCATCATGGACAAGGGCTGGTCGGAAGAAAACGACCTTACCGAAGTCCAGGATTTCGCGGCCGGCGAGGAAAACTTCGCGGTCCGCAACACCAACGGCACGGGCCCCTATGTCCTGGCCGAACGTGACCCCGACGTGCGCTCGGTATTGACGGTTAATGAAGACTGGTGGGGCGAGACTCCTGCGGTCACCGAAATCGTCTACACCCCGATCTCGGACAACGCGACCCGCGTCGCCGCCCTGCTTTCGGGTGAAGTCGATCTCGTCCAGGACGTTCCGGTTCAGGATATCGAACGTCTTGCCGGCACCGATGGCGTCAAGGTCGAGACCGGCCCTGAAAACCGCACGATCTATTTTGGCTACGCCATGGACGACGAGCCGCTCATCAGCTCCAACGTCACCGACGAAAACCCCTTCGCCAACCCGCTGGTGCGCGAAGCGATGTCGCTGGTCATCGACCGCGACGCCATTCGTCAGGTCGTGATGCGCGGTCAGTCGCTGCCCACTTGCGTCAACATGCCTCCGTTCGTGAACGGCTGGACCGAAGAGCTTGAT
>NZ_CAXAXY010000035.1:0-27299 GCF_963972885.1 uncultured Pelagibacterium sp.
CCCCGGATGCGTGGGGCGATGATCGCTTCATATAAAAACTAAATCATGCGGAGCGTTCATCGCCCCATGCCGTCTACTTCGTGCCGTCCTTCGGCCAATCGTGCCGGTGGCACGATTGGAAGTGAGAAGGCCAGGAGAGCCAAGCTCGAATGGCAATCATAGCCCGAGGCGATCTCGCCGTCGGACGCTTGTGCATGTCCGAAAAAGACAGGCTCCCTCACCGGCTTGCCGGCCATCCTCACCACGAAGGGGTGAGGGGGCTTTGAGCGTCAGCGAAGGGGGGCTTGCTTCCGGTATCCGACACAAAACTTGACTTCCCCGCCCCAGCCCCTAAATAGCCCCCCGTGAGGACGACCTCCCCCGCCAAGGGCATTGTTTTCGGGACGACCCGAGCTTTTTAGCCAAGGAGTTTCCCAACCATGCGCACCGCCTGGGATCGCGTCCGCCACGCGCTTTTCTTTGAAATCATCGGCCTCATTCTCGTCATCCCGCTCGGCGCATTGGTCTTTTCAATGCCCATGCACGATATCGGTGTGGTTGGCCTCGTCTCGGCCACCATCGCGATGGCCTGGAATTACGTTTTCAACCTCGGCTTCGACACCGTCCTGCAGCGCACAATCGGCACGACGCTGAAATCGGTGCGCCTGCGCATCGTCCATGCCGTACTGTTCGAACTGGGGCTGCTGATCGTGCTCATGCCGTTCATCGCCTGGTATCTGGGCATCACCCTGATCCACGCCCTGGTCATGGATATATCGTTCGCCCTGTTTTACATGGGCTACGCCTTCGTCTTCAAGCTGGCCTATGATCGGGTGTTCCCGCTGCCCGAGTGGAGCCGGCCAGCATGATCTTTGCCGGCTGATCGGCCCCGCGGTTCATCTCTTGCATCATGGTGGCCACGACGTCGTCGATCTCCACATGAGCCTCCGGATGACGCTCCACGAGCGTTCGGGCTTCAAATTCGATGTCGAAGGGCCTGCGGCTGGCGAGGATGTCGCGCAGGCGATCGGCAATGTCCACGGCAAGCAGAAGTTTCATTGCGCCATCTCCCTGCCCCCAAGCCGGCGATTAAACGACGTCCAACTGCGGCCGTCAAGAAATCCTGCCTATCGGCCAACTTGTCCTCGCAACACAGGCTTCCATTATGCTCGTTCTCAGCCATGACAGGTAAAGGCAGCACAATGTCGGTTTCCACCCTAACCACAGTAAGATTGCCCAGTGATATTGCGCAGAAAAAGTCCTGCGTGAACCTTGTCTGGGCTGGCGATCCCTCAAAGCGTTTGGGGTCCGAGATCCCTTATGGCCCGACGCCAAGGTGCGCAAATCCCTCGATGCACTCTAGCGATATCGACACAAAAAAGCCCCGGACCGGGCCGGGGCTTTTTGTTTGCCAAAGAGTGAAACTCAGCGCTTCTTGCGGTCGATCTGATGGTAAGCGCGCCGCGAATGGAATTCGCAATAGGGCTTGCCTTCGTCGGACTCACGCCCGCAGAAGTGAAATTCGCTGTTCATCGGGTCGCCGATCGGCCATTTGCAGGTTTTTTCGGTCAACTCAAGCAATGAGATGCGCTCTTCGACCGGAATGAAAAGCTCCGCCTTGGTATTGGTCTCCACCACCGTCTCGGTTTCGAGCTCGGTATCCATCTTGAGCGCGGTAGCGCCCATGGTCGGCGCCATCGTCGTGCGCCGCTGGCTGACCGCGCTGGCCGCCGCCGATGCCGTGCCGCGCGCTCCTCCCGAAGAGCTCGATGGCCGCCGCGGCGCACTGGGGCGCTGCGTCTTGGCACGCGGTGCGACGCTCGCCGGCTTGGCCCGCGCCGATAGTTTCAATCTGTGAACCTTGCCGATCACGGCGTTGCGGGTAACCCCGCCGCTCAGTTCCGCGGCGATCTGGCTTGCGCTGAGGCCTTCCATCCAAAGTTTTTTCAGGAGTGCTACGCGCTCGTCCGTCCAGCTCATCGATTATGCTCCAGGCCGTATTCTTGAATAGAGTCCGTTCTCACGCGGACAAAGGGGTTTGACCGCCGGCATACTAACTGTCGTATGGTGATGGGGTCCGCCACACGAGATGTCGTGTTCCCAATGGCCTCATACTACACGGGCGGGAAAATCGGTGGCAAGGGCCGCAAAGGACTTTCCCCGGTTTATCCCACCTGATTTTCAAATGCCGGACAGCAATTGGTCATGGCTGTTGCATTGATCGCACAGCCGGTTTTCGCGCGCAGACTTGAACCACCATTGTGGCAGGGATGAGTCAAGGCCCCGGACCCCGGAAAACCGGGCGATCGATTGACTTTTCGGCATCCGCCCACCATAAGCGGAACTGGTCATGCGTGCTTGGGACACCGGGCGCGCTTTTCATTTTCCGGGACCTGGGTCCCATCCCCAACCTTTCAAACGAGAAGGCTTAGAACAATGTCTGCGCTCTATGGCACGTATGCCCGGTCCGAACTCGCCTTTGTGCGGGGCGAGGGCATGCGATTGTTCACGGAGGACGGCACGGCCTATCTCGATTTCGCTGCCGGCATCGCCGTCAACGCGCTTGGCTATGGCGACAAACACGTCGTCGATGCGCTCAAGGCACAGGCCGACAAGGTCTGGCACACCTCCAACATCTTCACCATTCCCGAGCAGGAAAAGCTCGGCCAGCGGCTGGTGGATGCGACCTTCGCCGACAAGGTGTTCTTCACCAATTCAGGCGCCGAGGCGCTCGAATGCGCCATCAAGACAGCCCGTCATTATTTCTGGGCAAAGGGCCAAAAAGACAGGGTCGATATCATCGGCTTTTCCGGTTCTTTCCACGGCCGCACCATCGCGACCATCGCCGCGGCGGGCAATCCAGCCTATACCGAGGGCTTTGGCCCTATGCCCGGCTACAAGCACACAAAGCCCGGCGATCTGGCTGCAGTTGAGGCACTGATCGACGACAAGACCGCCGCAATCCTCATCGAGCCCGTGCAGGGCGAAGGTGGGGTCACCGCATTCTCCGACGCCTATCTCAAGGGCCTGCGCGCCCTTTGCGACAAGAACGGCCTGTTGCTGATCTTTGATGAAGTTCAATGCGGCTATGGCCGGACGGGGAAATTCTTCGCCCATGAATGGTCTGGCGTCGTTCCCGACATCATGACCGTTGCCAAGGCCATCGGCGGCGGGTTCCCGCTTGGCGCATGCCTTGCCAGGGGCGAGGTGGCCGAGAGCATGGTGCCGGGCACCCATGGCTCGACCTATGGCGGCAATCCGCTGGCCTGCGCGGTGGGCAATGCGGTCCTCGATCGCATATTGGCTCCCGGCTTTATCGAGCACGTCGAGGCAATGGGCAAAATCGTGGCCCATGAGCTTCACCAGCTCATGCAGAAGTTTCCGCAATACATCACCGAAGTGCGCGGAAAAGGGCTGATCGCCGGCATCAGGATCACCCCGCCCGTGCGCGATTTCGTGGCCCGGCTGCGCGATCACAAGCTGCTCACGGTGGCCGCCAGCGACAATGTGCTGCGTCTTCTGCCGCCATTGATCGTCACCGAGGACGAGATCGGCGAGGCCATCGGCATCATTGCCGGAGCCTTCGCCGAGTTTGATGCTGAACAGGCCAGCGCCGCGCAATAGCGGGGCGGCAGGCTCCTTTTCGCTTTTTCAGGATAGCTGATTATGACCGCGAGACATTTTCTCGATCTCAAGGATTTTTCCTTCGAGCAACTGCGTTCCATTCTCGATTTCGCCCACGAGCTGAAAAGACGCCTCAAAGCTGGCGAACGTCCCCGCCTGCTCGAGGACAAGGTTCTGGCCATGATCTTTGAGCGCCAGTCCACCCGCACGCGGGTGTCCTTCGACGTTGGCATGCGCCAGCTTGGAGGGCAGACCCTCATGCTGACCGGCCAGGAAATGCAGCTGGCCCGCGAGGAAACCATCGAGGATACGGCGCGGGTCATGAGCCGCTATGTGGATGCGATCATGATCCGCATTCTCAGCCATGACGATCTGCTCGATCTGGCGGGCGCTTCGACCATTCCCGTCATCAACGGGCTGACCCGGCGCAGTCATCCCTGCCAGGTTATGGCCGATATACAGACCTTCGAGGAACACCGTGGGCCGCTCGAAGGTAAAAAGGTCGCCTGGATCGGGGATTCCAACAACGTTCTGGCATCCTGGGTCCACGCGACGGCCCTGTTCGGCAACAAGCTGGCCATCGCCTGCCCCAGGGAATACTGGCCCGATCAGGGTCTGTTGTCCGACATCGCCGAAGTGGGCGATGCCGTCAGTCTCGGAACCGATCCGCACGCCGCGATCGCCGATGCCGATCTGGTCATTACCGACACCTGGGTGTCGATGGGCGACACCGACGAAGGCGAGCGCCGACGCATCTTGAAACCTTATCAGGTCAACCCCAGATTGTTCTCCCAAGCCGCGACCGACGCGCTCTTCATGCACTGCCTGCCTGCCCACCGGGGCGACGAGGTCACCGACGAGGTGATCGACGGGCCGCAATCGGTCGTATTCGACGAAGCTGAAAACCGCCTGCACATCCAGAAGGCCATTCTTTGCTGGGCCTTCGGGATCGAGAATTTGTAACCAGGCGGATTAAGGAACACGCAATGGGCGAAAGCTCTCTCGAACAGTTCGGGCTCGACCGGCCCGAGAGCGGGGACGATGTTGCCGTTCCCTTCACGCTCGAAAATCTCGATAGCCGCGGGCGCGTCGTGCGTTTGGGCGATCAGCTTGACACCATCATCGCCCGACACGGCTATCCCGAACCCGTCGCGCGCCTTTTGGGTGAAGCGGTGACTCTGGCCGCACTGATCGGCTCCTCGCTCAAATTCGAGGGTCGGTTTATCCTGCAGTCGCGCACCGACGGCCCGGTTAGCTTGCTCGTCGTTGATTTCGACACCCCCGATGGGCTGCGCGCCTATGCCCGTTACGACGAGGAAGCGCTGTCGGCGCTGGTCGAAGCCGGGACCACCAAGCCGCAGGACCTCTTGGGTAAAGGCGTTCTGGCTTTGACCGTGGACCAGGGCGCCCATATGGACCGCTATCAGGGCATCGTGGCGCTCGAGGGCGAAAGCCTCGAAGAGGTTGCCCATACCTATTTCATGCAGTCCGAACAGATCCCCACCCGCGTCCGGCTTGCCGTTGCCGAACATTCCGAACGTGGTCAATCGCGCCCTTCATGGCGCGCTGGCGGCGTCCTGCTCCAGCATCTGCCTGAGCACGGCGGCGCCACCATGCCCGATCTTCCCGGTGACGGGGACTTCGAAAACGACGATATGGCTGATCCCGACTTTATAGAGGATGACCACTGGACCGAGGCCAAGGCGCTGCTCGATACCCTCAGCGATGCCGAGCTTGCCGACCCCGGCCTTTCGGCCGAACGCCTGTTGTTCCGGCTTTACCATGAAACCGGTGTGCGGGTCTTCGAGCCTCAGCTGCTGGTCGAACGCTGCACCTGCTCGGCCGAGCGCGTCGAACAGATGATCAATGACTTTACGCCCGAAGACAGGGAAGAGATGGTGGTGGATGGACAAATAGAGGTCGTGTGCGAGTTCTGCTCGACCCACTATCACTTCAATCCCAACCAGTTCTGAGCGGTTCGGACGGTGTTCGAAAAAGGCGGCCCTTCGAGGTCGCCTTTTTCATGCCGACGGGGCGCCATGCACCGAAGCCTTACCGGCCTTTCCAAAAGTTCATTTGTAACAGTCTGGTGTCGCGGGTAAAAATTTCCCCATATGGACCCGCTTCGGCCAATCCGGCCGTCGGATGTGTTGTTGGGCAAGGAAAACGCCTTTGGAAAACCTACCCGGCTCCGGCTACGTCGCGTCGTCTCAAAAGAGCGACAATCGGCCGAAAACCGACAAGCCGCGTGGGCGGTTTGGCCTGATGTCGGCTCTGGTTCGGCTCGGGTTGGCAGTTCTCATCCTTGGACTGGCTGTCTATTGGGCGTTCAGCTGGGTGGCCCAGCGGCCCGAAGCGCCCCAGCGCATGAATCGCGAGCGCACCTTCACCGTCGAAGTCATCGAGCCCGCCTATGCCAGCCACAGCGCGCCCATTACAGCTTACGGCCAGGTCGCGTCCGCGCGCACCATCGAACTGCGCTCTCTGGTTGCCGGCAGGGTGCTCGAAATCTCACCCGATTTTGCCGTCGGCTCTCAGGTCGAACAAGACGATGTTCTCGTGCGCGTCGATCCCTTCACCTACAACGGAGCCGTTGTCGAAGCCCGCGCTGCGGTGGCCGATGCAGAACTGTCCCTTGCCGAAGCGCAGGAAGCCTATGCCCTCGAACAAAGCGCCATCACCGCGGCCGAGGATGCCCTGGCATCGGCCCAGACCGATCTTGAGCGTGCCCGGTCCCTTCTTGCGAGTGGCGCCGCCACTCAGCAAACTGTGGATACCCGCGCACTCACGGTGTCCGAGCGTCAGCAGGCCCTCGATCAGCGTCAGTCCAACCTCGTTACCCTCAACGCCCAGATACTTCGCCAGCAGGCGGCCATCGCGCAGGCCGGTTATGCCCTTGAGGCGGCCGAGCGCGATCTGGCCAACACCGAGATCACCGCGCCCTTCACTGGTATCGTAACCGCCCGCAACGTTACCGAGTCTGCTTATGTCGGTGCCAACGAAGCGGTCGCTTCGATTTATGAAAGCGATGCCCTTGAGGTGAGTTTCATGGTCTCGGATGCAACCTACGCCACGCTGCGGAGCGACGGTCTGTTCGACCGGGCGGTCGAAGTTTCACGCACCGCGGGTGCGGGCGCAGAGCGCATCGAAGGTCGGATTGCACGCATCGCGCCCGAGATCGATTCCGCCACTGGTGGTGTGACGCTCTACGCCGAGCTCGAGAGCGACGAAGCCGATCTGCTGCGTCCGGGGACATTCGTCAGCGTCGAGGTCGCGGGCGTCGTCCATGACAACACGCTCCTTGTGCCTGAAACCGCGCTCTATAACGACGATCACATCTACGTTGTTCGCGATGGCCGCATGGCGGCGGTCGAGGTTGAAATACGCGATCGGGACGGCGCCCAGATCATCATTGCCGCCGATATCCCCGAGGGCGAACGCATCATCACGACGCGCCTCTCACAGGCCGGCGAG
Source organism: uncultured Pelagibacterium sp. (assembly GCF_963972885.1). Lineage (NCBI taxonomy): Bacteria > Pseudomonadati > Pseudomonadota > Alphaproteobacteria > Hyphomicrobiales > Devosiaceae > Pelagibacterium > uncultured Pelagibacterium sp. The sequence goes on from NZ_CAXAXY010000035.1 coordinate 7,078, forward strand.
GGGGTGGCGGTTCAGGTAGAGGGCGAGGAAGAACCGGGTGGCCCCGGCGGCGGTTTCGGCCGCGGACCGGGAGGCTGATATGCGTCCCTCTCCGCAAGCCTCTACCGGCGTGATCGCTGCTTTCGTGCGGCACCGCAACGCCGCCAATCTCTTCATGATCCTGTTCGTTCTGTTCGGATGGTGGGGGCTGGGCAATCTCAACCGGCAGCTGATGCCCAACACTGAAGTGCGATCCGTGCAGGTTTCGATCAGCTGGCCCGGGGCGACCGCCGAAGATGTCGAGCGAAACGTTCTCCTGCTCATCGAACCGGCCGTCCAGAGCGTCGAAGGCGTGATATCGATGACCTCGAACGCCCGCGAAGGGCGTGGCTCGATCACGCTCAACTTCGAGCGCACAGTGGAAATGCAGACCGCCGAGAGATTGGTCCAGACTGCTGTGTCCTCGGTCACCGGTCTTCCCGATGGCGCAGAGACGCCAAGCGTTTCCGCGCCACGTTTTTTCGATCCGGTTGCCGCCATCGCCATTTCAGGCCCGTTCCCCGAGGAGGCCCTGCGGCGGTACGCCCGCGAAATCCGCGACGGCCTTCTGGCCTCCGGTGTCGACCGCGTCGAATTTACCGGTTATCGCGACCGTCAGATCGTTATCGAGGTCGATGATGCCAAGCTGCGCCAGTTGGGGCTGACTCTCGATGATCTCTCCGCCGCGCTCACGCCCAATTTCGCCGATCAGCCATCCGGCTCGCTTAGTGGTGATTTCGATGCCCAGATCCGCGCGGCGGCCAATGAACTCTCGGCCCAGGAAATTGCCCAGACCGAAATCCTGTCCTCGGCAAGTGGCCAGAGCCTCACCTTCGGCGATGTCGCGACCATCACCGACACCTTCGATCCCGATACCCCGCTCGGCTACATGCGCGGCGAGCCGGCCATCAAGCTGCAGGTCTCGCGTGCCGCCAGTGCCGATACCGTCACGACATTCGAGGCGGTTCAGGCCTATGTCGAACAATTACAGCCCACCCTGCCGCAATCTCTGCAGGCCGTGGTTTTCGACGCGGCTGCCGATCAGGTCAATCAGCGGCTCGGGCTGCTGATCTCCAATGGTGTAGCGGGCTTTGTTCTGGTCCTCGTGGTGCTGTTCCTGTTTCTCGATGGCCGCATTGCCATCTGGGTGGCCATGGGCATCCCCATCGCCATCATGGGCACGCTCGGCGCGATGTACCTTATGGGGCTCACCCTCGACATGATCTCGATGTTCGCGCTCATGATGGTGCTCGGCATTATCGTCGATGATGCCATCGTCGTGGGCGAACACACAGCCACGCTCTATCGTCAGGGATTGTCGCGAACCGAGGCGGCGATCCGAGCGGCCAGTGCCATGGCGGCGCCCGTCATTGCTTCAGCTCTGACCACCATTGCGGCCTTCGCGCCCATCTGGCTCGTGGGCGACGTGGTGGGCCAGATCGTCTCGCCACTGCCTGTGGTGGTCGTGGCGGTCCTGATCGCTTCGCTGATCGAGTGCTTTTTCATCCTGCCGGGCCATCTCGCTCACGCTCTGCCGCGTGAGCGCAAACAGGCCGGCCGGTTCAGGCGGACGTTCGACAAGGGATTCGATTTCTTCCGCGACCGCATTTTTGGCGGACTGGCGGCCCTGAGCTATTCGTGGCGCTATGTCACGGCGGCCATCGCCCTCACCATCACACTGGGCGCGCTTGGCGTTTACGGGTCGGGTGCCCTGCGGTTTGAATTTTTCCCGACGGCAGAAGGCGAAAGCTTCAACATCTCCGCCCAGTTCCAGGCCGGAACGCCCCAGTCGGAAATGGGCACCACCATCCAGGCCATCGAGGATGCGGTCTCCGAGGTCGAGGCAGGGCTGACGCCGGATGGCGAACAGCTTATCGTTACCACTTATGCCAGCCTCGATCTCGAGGAGGGGCGGGCCAATTTCGACGTTTATCTCACTCCATCCGAAGAACGCTCGGTTCGCACGTCCGACATCACCCAGGCCATCAATGACAATTTGCCCGCCGTGGCCGGTGTCGAGAGCATTGGCGTGCGGGAGTATCGTGGTGGACCGCAGGGGTCGGCTATCGATGTCCGGTTCGTGGGGGCCGATGCCGCAACGCTCAAACTCGCCGCTGAAGATCTCAAGGATGTGCTCGAAGGCTTCGATGAGGTCGACACAGCCTTTGACACCCTGTTTTATGGCAGTCCCGAACTTGTCATGGCGCTCAATGCACGGGGCACGGCGCTGGGCTTTGATCTTGCCTCTTTGGGATCGCAGATCCGCAGCGCCTTCCAGGGCGAGAACGTAGCGACCATCGCGTCCAACGACGACGAAATTACCGTCCGCCTCGTGCGGACCATCGATGCGCAAGGCTCATCTGCGTTGCGCGACATGTGGGTCCGCTCGCCGGATGGGGAATATGTCCCGCTTTCGTCCATTGTGAGTTTTTCCGAGCAGCAGGGCTTCGCCTTCATTGCCCGCGAGGAGGGGAGCACCGCGGTCTCCGTACGCGCCCCGGTCGGCGAGGGCGTCGACCATGCCGATATCCTGGCGCGATTGGAGGCCGACTACCTCCCCGCCATCGTCAACCGCTACGGAATTTCCTACGAGTTTGGCGGTCGGCAGGCCGAGCAAAACGCGGCCTTTGCCGATCTGGGCACGGGTATGATCGTCGCCCTCGCCGTGATGTACATCATCATCTCATGGATATTTGCCGCCTATTTCACTCCGCTTGCAGTCATGGTGATTATCCCCTTCGGTGTCGCTGGTGCGGTCTGGGGGCATTATCTGCTCGGGCACAACCTCACGATCATCTCGATGATGGGCATGCTGGGGCTGGCCGGTATTCTGGTCAATTCCTCGATCGTTTTGATTTCCCGGATGAACGAGCGCCGGGCCGAGGGCGAGGGCCTGCGCGACGCCGCGATCGGCGCATCCAGAGATCGCTTGCGCGCCGTCATGCTGACCTCTCTCACCACAATTGGCGGGCTGCTGCCGTTGCTGTTCGAAACCAGCCTCGTTGCCCAGATGCTCGTCCCGATGGCGCTGACCATTGTTTCGGGGCTGACGCTGGCCACCTTGCTCGTGCTGTTCCTGGTGCCTGCGGTTCTCGGTATCGGTGCCGACATCAGGGCCGTGATGCAATGGCTGTTCCTGACCCCTAACGCTCTGACGGTGCGTGAAATGCTGGCCGGTCGGCAGCACCTCTCTCCACCGCCCGATCCTGCCGAATAGCGGATCAGGCGCGCCAGAAGCGCGGCGTGAACAGCACCAACACCATAAGCACTTCGAGCCGGCCCACCAGCATGCCGAGGGTCAAAAGCCATTTGGTAACGTCGGAAACGCCAGCAAAGCTTCCCGCCGGTCCCAATTCGGGGCTGAGCGCCGGCCCGACATTGGAAATTGCCGTCGCCGCGGCGCCCAGTGAGTCCAGAGGCTCGAGGCCGGACAATGACAGCAGCACCGCGAGCAAAAGGAAGCTCGAAAAGTAAATGAACACAAAACTCTGCACCGATGTCGAAACCGTATCGGGCAGGGGGCGTCCGTTGTAGCGTTTGACATAAACCAGAGAGGGGAAGACGATCTCGCGGATGTGTTGGTAAAGATCGCGCGCCAGAACCTGAAAGCGGAAAATCTTGATGCCGCACGAAGTCGAGCCCGTGCAGCCGCCGATGAACATGACGACAAAGAACAAAGAGACGGCCAGCGGGCCCCATGCCGAAAAATCGGCGACCCCGAAGCCGCTGCCGGTCATGATAGAGACCACCGAAAACAGCCCATGACGGAACGCTTCCTCACCTCGGGCAATGTCGCCGGTCAACTGCACGAAAACCACGATCACTGTGGCCAGGCCGATCAGGTAGAGGAACAGCCGGACCTGGGAGTCGCGAAACAACTGCCCGAACGAGCCTTGCAGCATGCCGACATAAAGCACGAAGGGCAGGGCGCCCAGGATCATGAAGACGACCGAAACATAATGGATCGCTGGCTGGTCGAAAGCGCCCAGCGATGCATCACGGGTGGAAAAGCCCCCAGTGGCAACGGTCGAAAGCGAATGGACGACGGCATCGAACGCCCCCATGCCGGCCAGCCAATAGGCGACGGCGCAGGCAAAGGTCAAAATGCAATAGACGATCACCATGGCCGTGGCGATCTGAGCGGCAGCGGGAAGGATCTTGTCGGGCGTCTCGAACGCTTCGGCGCGAAACATCTGCATGCCGCCCACCCGCAACATGGGCAGAACGGCAATTGCCATGACGACCACTCCCAGACCTCCGAACCATTGCAGCAATCCTCGCCACAAAAGGATGCCGGGCGCGGTGGTGTCGAGCGTCGTGATGACGGTCGAACCGGTGGTGGTGATCCCCGACATGGCCTCGAACATCGCGTCGGTAAAGCTCAGGTCCAGATTGGACATGTAGAGCGGCAGCGCCCCGAAGATGGTGAGCACCACCCAGATCGAAACTGTCATCAGGAACGCCTGACGCAGATTGAGGTCCGATTTGTGCCCTGTTGATGAAGCCCACAGCCCCGCCCCGAAGATCATGGTGATCAGCGAGGCCGTGAGGAACACCAGCCAGTCTTCGTTGCCCACAACCAGATCGGCAAAGGCAGGCAGCAGCATGGCAAGACCGAGCGCTGCCGTCAGGGCACCGATGGCCGAAAAGATCGTGCGAAAATCCATGCCCGACTGTGCTGCGCCCTGCCGCCTAAAGAGAGTGTGAAGACTAGACCTGTTCGAGACCGAACGAAAGATCGGCGATCAGATCGTCGGCATCCTCGAGCCCGACCGAAAGCCGCAGCAGCCCGTCGGTGATGTCCATCTCAACTTTCTCTTCTGGCGTGAAGCGCTGATGCGTGGTCGTTGCCGGGTGGGAAATGATCGATTTGGCATCGCCCAGATTGTTGGAAATCGCAATGATCGCCAGCGCATCGGCCAGGGCAAATGCTGCCTGCTTGCCACCCTTTGGCGTCAGCGCCACCAGCGTCGAGCCGGCGCCCATCTGCCGTTTGGCCAGTTCATATTGCGGATGCGAAGGATGAAAGGGATAGGAGATGGACTCGATCTTGGGGTGATCGGCCAGGAAATTGGCGATTTTCTCCGCACTCTCGGTCATTGCTTTGACGCGCAGCGACAGGGTTTCGAGCCCCTTGAGCAGCACCCAGGCGTTGAAGGGAGAGATTGAAGGGCCGGTCTGGCGGATGATTGTATGCACATCGGCTTCGATCAGCTCCTTGCTGCCCAGGATGAGCCCACCCATCGCCCGGCCCTGCCCATCGATATGCTTGGTGGCCGAATAGGTGACCAGATCGGCGCCCAGCTCCAGCGGCTTCTGCCAGACCGGCGTCGCAAAGACATTGTCGACGATCAGCACGGCATTGTGGGCATGGGCAATCTCGGCAACGGCCCTAAGATCCACCAGTTCGAGCGTTGGGTTGGTCGGGGTCTCGACAAACACCACCTTGGTGTTGGGCCGCATGGCGCGCGCGAAATTTTCCGGGTCGCGGCCATCCACAAGGCTCGATTCAACGCCCCAGCGCGGCATATAGTTCTCGACCACGAACCGACATCCGCCGAACAGGGCGCGCGCCGCAACCACATGATCGCCCGCCCGAAGCTGGCTCATTACAGCCGTTGTCACCGCAGCCATGCCGGTGGCGGTGGCACGGGCCGCTTCGGCCCCTTCGAGCAGCGCGGCCCGCTGCTGGAACATTTCAACGGTCGGGTTGGAAAAGCGCGAATAGATGTGTCCGGGCTCCTCGCCCTTGAAGCGCGCCTCGGCGCTGCCCGAGGTGGGATAGACAAAACCGGAATTGAAAAAGATCGCCTCGGAGGTCTCCCCATGCTGGGAGCGTTCCATGCCGCCATGCACCATCATCGTCTGCGCCTTGCGGTGCTTGTGATCGAAGAGCGGGTTGCTTGTCCTGTCCGACATGGGTTTACCTCAAAACAAAAAAACCGGCGCGCGATGCGGCCGGTTCGAACTGGTCACTTTAGCAGAAATGTTTCCCGGAGGATTGCCAGCAAAAGTGGGACGCACTTTTGTGGTTCGGCAACCCGACCAGAAAAAACGAAGGCATTGCACAGCAACGCCCTTGGTGGCCTGCAATCGGACCGGCCAAATCACCACCAACCGCGCTGGAAACGCAGTCAGTACTGAGTTACTCCCAAATGGCGCTTGGCGTCAATCGCCTCAATTGCTAAGCCAGTCCAAAGGGTTTGCATGAGGCGCATGGGGATATGAACAACACTTGGCCGACCGGGGTATTTTCCACCCGGCTGATCCAGAACTTGTCCGATCAGGGCGCGATCAGCGCCGGCCGGCCCTATGACGCCGATCAGATCCAGCCCGCGAGCCTCGATCTGCGGCTTGGTGAAACCGCCTTTCGCGTCCGCTCGAGCTTTCTGCCCGGACCAGGCAAGACGGTGACCGAGCGCATAGAAACGCTAAAGCTTCACCAGATCGACCTGACCAAAGGCGCGGTGCTCGAACGCGGTTGTGTCTATATCGTGCCACTCCTCGAGAGCCTCGACCTGCCTGAAACGGTCAGCGCATCGGCCAATCCCAAATCTTCCACCGGACGGCTCGATATCTTTACCCGCGTCATATCCGACGCCGCGCGCAGCTTCGATATCGTGCCTGCCGGATATAAGGGAGCGCTCTATCTCGAAATTTCCCCCCGCACTTTCCCGGTGCTGGTGCGCACCGGCTCGCGCCTGTCCCAGATGCGGTTCCGGGTCGGAGATGCGCGTCTCGACGCCGCTGGCCACAAGGCCTTGCACGCCGAACAGACGCTGGTTTTCGATCCCAACATGGATGTGGGCGAGGGGGTCTCGCTATCGATCGATCTGATCGGCGAAGGGCGCTCGGGCCTGATTGGCTTCCGCTCAAAGCGCCATACGGCGGTTGTCGATGTCGACAAAAAGAACGCCCTGGACGTCCTCGATTACTGGGAACCTCTGGTCAATCGCGGCTCGGGCGAGTTGATCTTGGACCCCGACGAATTCTACATTCTCGTTTCACGCGAAAGCGTACATGTTCCGCCCGATTACGCGGCCGAAATGGTGCCGTTCGACCCGCTGGTCGGTGAATTCCGCGTCCATTATGCCGGGTTCTTCGATCCCGGCTTTGGCCACTCGGCCGCCGGAGGCACCGGTTCACGTGCCGTGCTCGAGGTTCGTAGCCGCGAAGTCCCGTTCCTTCTGGGTCACGGCCAGACCATCGGGCGCCTGATTTACGAGAAGATGGCCGAACGGCCAAAGACGCTCTACGGCTCAGCGCTCGGCTCGAACTATCAGGCCCAGAGCCTCAAGCTTTCCAAGCACTTCAAGCCCTATCCCTGAACAAAAGAAGGCCGGGGCGCACACCCCGGCCTTCTCATATTGAACGCTGAAGCGTCGCTTACGAAGCGGCGCCGCGTGCAGTTTCGAGCCAGCCGTCGACCATGTCGCGGTTGTCTTCGATCCACTGAGCAGCCTGGGCTTCGATATCGTCGTCACCCTCGTTCATGGCAGCGTTCTGGGCAAAGATGTCCGCGAGCGGGATCGATGCGCTTTCGAGCAGTGCACGAACGGCAGGGTTCTCTTCGAGGAACGCCGAGTTGGCGACCGGCACGATGTCGTTGGCCGGGAAGCCGAGCGTGCACGGATCGTTTACGCAACCTTCAACGCCATCCATGGTCGCTGCATCGGCCATGCTCATATCGGGCAGGTCGACTTCAGGAACTTCGATCCACATCACGTCTTCGCCCGGGACGAGTTCATTGACCGTCCAGTTCGGAGTCCATGTGTAGAACAGGATGTTTTCGCCGCTGTCATAGGCAGCGACGGCGTCAGCCATCGAAGCTGCATAGCCAGCCTTGATCGGGTTGATGTGGTCGCGCAGATCATAGGCATCCATGTGGTGCTCGATGTTGATCTCGCAGCCCCAGCCCGGAGGACAGGCGACCATGTCGGCCATGCCGTCGCCATTGCGGTCAAAGGCTTCCTTGACTTCGTCACGTTTGAAATCTTCGAGCGAGGTAATACCAAACTCTTCAACCGCAGAGGCGTTGACCAGATAGCCTTCCAGCGCGCCGCCTTCGGCGACAGCACCCACAAGCTCAGCGCCGTTGCTGAACGTGTCTTCGTAGGTGTTGTGCAGCGGGAACCAACCATTGACCCACAGATCCATGTCACCCTGCGCGACCGTCTGATAGAACGGCGGATTGTCGAGCGTGGTGATCTGGGGCACGTCATAGCCCAGTTCGGAGATGAGCTGACGATAGATTTCGGCGTGGAACCAACCGGTATCCCAGGTCGCCTGAGCCATATTGACCGTAACGCCTTCGCCCGGCATGTCCTGGGCGACGACGGCAGCCGGTGCAGCGCCCATAAGAGCAACGGCAGTCAGACCGGCGAGAGTTTTCTTGAGACTGAACATGATGTTTTTGTCTCCTTTGGTTTTGGTTTTAATCGACGGATTATTCCGCCTTGCGAAGTCCAGAAAAGTCCGGACGATAGAAGCGGTGGCGCGTAGCCACCGCGTCATTGGGTAACGGCAGCTCAGGCCGCCTTGCGGGTTGGTTCGGCCTGCTTGCTGCCCTGAAGGCGAAGCAGGTTCGAGAGTACCTGGCGCAACGAAACGGTGTTGGTCTGGTTCTGCTCGCCCAGGCCCTGGGTAATGCGATCCAGTACGATGGCGAGGATGACGATTCCGACGCCGCCTGCCGTGGCACCGCCCACATCAAGCCGGCCAAGACCGGTGTTGACCACGAGCCCGAGACCGCCTGCGCCGATAAGGGCGGCAATGACGACCATCGAGAGCGCGAGCATGAGCGTCTGGTTCAGGCCCGCCATGATGGTGCGCAAGGCCAGCGGAATCTGAAGATCAGTCAGCATTTGCCATCGTGTGGAGCCGAAAGCATGAGCCGCCTCGACCAGATCCCCGCGTACATTGCGAATGCCCAGATTGGTCAGCCGGATGATCGGGGGTAGGGCGAAGATGATAGTGGCGATGATCCCCGGCGCCATCCCGACGCCGAACAGCATGACGATCGGTACGAGGTAAACGAACGAGGGAATCGTCTGCATGATATCGAGAATCGGACGCACGATTTTCCATAGCAGGTCCGAGCCGGCTGCCAGGATGCCGACGGGCACCCCTATGATCGTGCAAAAGAAGACCGACGTCAGGATCATGGCCAGCGTCGTCATGGTTTCCGGCCAGAGACCGATCATGTCGATGAAGAAAAAGCCGATGATCGTGAAAATTGCCATGCCCTTGCCAGCCCATTTCCACGCGGCGAGGGAGAAGACTGCGGTGGTCAGAAGCATGGGGACGAAATTGAAAAAATCGTCCAATGCGTTGAGAACCAACGTGATAGGAACCTGCGCTGCGCGGAACAAGGGCCGAAAGTTCGGCACCAGCCAGCCGCGGACGAAATCATTGATCCAGTCGTCGAAAGGGATAATGAGGAGGTCGCCGGGACTAAGCATTTGCGCTCTCCTTTTCAGAATCTTGCGCCGGGGGTGCTTCGGATGCCTCGGAGAGGACGGTTTCCTCATCGCCGGAAAGTTGTGCGAACACAGCCTCCGGTTCGACGACACCGACCAGGCGGTCCTTGCTATCCGTCACGGCGATCGGAAGTCCACCGCTTGCCGCGCCGTACAGGTCGTTGAGCTGCACATCGGCATCCACGGTGGGATATTCAGTCAGCATGACCTTTTCCAGAACCGGATTCGGTTCTTCCAGATTCAGCGTCGCCGCAGCCAGATCCTGATAGGTCACCACGCCGGCAATCATGTTCTTGTCGTTGACCACGTAGAGGGCGTTGCGGTTGAGATCCTCCATGGCGCGCATGGCGTCCTCAGCCGTGTCGGTGCCCAGCTTCATGGCCGCGGGATCGTTCGAGACGTCCTCTGCGGTGAAGACGCGGCCGCGATCGATGTCGGCCACGAAGGCCGCGACATAATCGTCGGCTGGATTGGAAACGATTTCCTGCGCCGTACCGACCTGGACGAACCGGCCATCTTTCATGATGGCGATCTTGTCACCAAGCAGCAGAGCCTCGTTCAGATCGTGCGTGATGAAGACGATGGTTTTCTTCAGCGTCTTTTGAAGCTCGATCAGTTCGTCCTGCATCTCGCGGCGGATGAGCGGATCGAGCGCGCCGAATGGCTCGTCCATCAGCAACACCTCAGGGCCGTTCGCAAGACCGCGCGCCAAGCCAACGCGCTGCTGCATTCCGCCCGAAAGCTCGGCAGGCAGACTGTCAGCCCAAGCGGTAAGCCCGACCTGTTCAAGCGCCTTGAGCGCTCTTTTGCGGCGTTCGGCAGGTTTGGTTCCCTTCACCTTCAGTCCATAGGCGGCATTGTCGGCCACCGACCAGTGAGGAAACAGCGCGAAGTGCTGGAACACCATGGTGATTTTTTCGCGCCTTATGCGGCGAAGCTCGTCTTGTGAGCAGCTGGCGACGTCCGCACCATCGATCATGATCGAGCCCGACGTGGGTGGGATCAAGCCGTTGAGCATACGCACCAGGGTCGATTTGCCGGAGCCCGAGAGTCCCATGACGACGAAGATCTCGCCTTCGCCCACATCGAAGCTCGCATCCTGCACGCCCACCGTGGCGCCCGTCTGCTCGAGAATGTCTTCCTTGGAGTTGCCTTTCTCGAGCAGTTCGAGAGCGGCGTCGGTTTTTTCACCGAAGACCTTGAAGACGTTTCGTACCGATAATTTGACTGCCATGTGTCTCCTTGTTGAAAATTTGCACGCGAAGACTGTAAATATCGTTCTGTATTCGCACTTTAGCTGTTGAACACAAAAAGACACCGGGCCAGAATCGACATAAAGGCTGGCCGGTCATCGTGCAGAGATTGAATGTTGATCAAGACAATAGGCCCCCAAGAGCGCGATATCAACAGCGCGACGCCGATTTTTTGCCGCAATTGCCGTTGCGAGATCATCAGATCGCTCATCGGATTGCGGCGAGAGGCGCTAAAATGACTGGAAAAGCGCCAAGGTAAACTTTTTGGGAGATCGGAGCCGGCACTGAAGTGGCCAGCGTATCTGCCTTGACGATTGTCCCGATTTGCAGCACACAAGCGCTCGATCAGCGCTCGATCAGCGCTCGATCAGCGCCGACGCGTGCGGGTGTAGCTCAATGGTAGAGCAGAAGCTTCCCAAGCTTACGACGAGGGTTCGATTCCCTTCACCCGCTCCAGTCTTCCTAGGCCGATCTTGGATTTTCGGCGCAGTCTTTGAGGAACGCCGCCTGCTCAAGGGTTCCGTCCGGCAATCTGGATAATACCGGCGGAATTTTCCGGCTTTGATCGATAAATCTCTTACCTGTCACTCTCGTCCCAAAGCGGACTGATCCATGGCTCGCCATTTTCCGGCGCAAGCGCGGGCTTGCCCAGAATATGGTCGGACGCTTTTTCGCCGACCATGATCGAGGGTGCGTTGAGATTGCCGTTGGTGATGCGCGGAAAGACCGAGGAATCGGCGACACGCAGGCCTTCGACTCCGATCACCTTGCAGTGCGGATCGACCACGGCCATGGGATCGTCGGCCTGGCCCATCCTGCAGGTGCCGCAGGGGTGGTAGGCGCTTTCGGCGTGATCGCGGATATGGGCGTCCAGCGCATCATCGGACTGGACGGCCTCACCGGGCAGGATCTCCTTGCCGCGATAGGGATCGAAGGCAGGCTGAGCGAAAATCTCGCGGGTCAGCCGGATGCAGTGCCGGAAATCCGCCCAATCCTGGGGATCGGACATGTAGTTGAAAAAGATTTTTGGGGCCTCGCCCGGATCGGACGAGTTGAGCGTCACAGAGCCTCGCGATTTCGAGCGCATCGGCCCGACATGAGCCTGAAACCCGTGTCCTTCGGCGGCAGCCTGGCCGTCATAGCGCACGGCGATGGGCAGGAAATGGTACTGGATATCGGGGTATTCGACGCCGGCCCGTGAGCGCACGAAGGCAGCACTTTCGAACTGGTTGGAGGCACCGGGGCCAGTCTTGAAGAACAGCCATTGCACGCCGACAAGCGCCTTGCCCAGCAGGTTCCAGTGCTTGAAGAGCGTTATGGGCTGAGTGCAGGCCTGTTGGATATAGAGTTCGAGGTGGTCCTGCAGGTTCTGGCCGACGCCGGGCCGATCGGCGACGACATCGATGCCATGCTGTTTGAGATGGGCGGAGGGGCCGATGCCGGAAAGCATGAGCAGTTTGGGCGAGTTGATTGCCGAAGCGGAGACGATCACCTCCCGGTCGGCAAAGACAGTCTCGATCTTGCCGCCCCGCTCGATCTCGACGCCAACGGCGCGGCCATTCTCGATCACTACCTTGCGGGCAAAGCAGCGCACGAGTTCGATATTGTCGCGCTTGAGGGCGGGTTTGAGGTAGGCATTGGCCGCCGACCAGCGTCGGCCTTTCCAGACCGTCTGTTCCATGGGGCCAAAGCCTTCCTGCTTTTGCCCATTATAGTCGTCGGTTGTTTCGAACCCGGCCTGCTTGCCGGCTTCGACGAAGGTTTTGAACAGGGGGTTGTCGCGCCGGCCGCGCGTGACGTGGAGCGGTCCGTCCTTGCCGCGCCAGTCGGGATCACCGCCGTGCCCCCCCGCATGCCAATGCTCCATGCGCTTGAAGTAGGGAAGCACATCGGCAAAGCTCCAGCCGGCCGCTCCGGCTTCGGCCCAATGGTCGAAATCGCGTGCATGGCCGCGCACATAGACCATGCCGTTGATCGAGGACGAACCGCCGATCACCTTACCACGCGGCGTCGCCAGCCGGCGTCCACCCAGGCCGGGCTCGGGTTCGGATTTGAACCCCCAGTCGTAGCGCGACATGCTCATGGGGTAGCTCAAGGCGCCGGGCATCTGGATGAGCGGGCCGATGTCGGTGCCGCCATATTCGAGCACGATGACCTTGTGTCGGCCGTCCTCGCTCAGACGGTGTGCCATGGCCGAACCGGCCGAGCCCGAGCCGATAATGACGAAATCTGCACGCATGTCCGGCCCCCTCAGAACGCGGCTTCGACGTCGCCCATGGCGACATAGACCGACTTGACCTGCGAATAGTGCTCGATAGCCGCGCGCGCGTTTTCGCGGCCCACGCCCGAATGTTTGACGCCGCCAAACGGCATTTCCACCGGCGTGAGATTGTAGGTGTTGATCCAGCACGTTCCCGCTTCGAGCGCGGCGACCGTACGATGGGCGCGGGTGATGTCTTTTGTGAACACACCTGCCGCCAGACCGAAATCGCTGCCATTGGCGCGTGCGATCACTTCGTCTTCGCTGGCAAACGAGAGAACCGAGAGCACCGGCCCGAAAATCTCCTCGCGCGCGATGCGCATGTCGTCGGTGACGCCGGTGAAGAGGGTCGGTTCGACATAGAACCCGGCGGCGGCGAAGTTGCGCGGCACGCTGCCGCCGAATTCGAGTCGGGCGCCCTCGGCTTTGCCGATCTCGATATAGGAAAGAACCCTGTCGCGCTGGGCGGCGGAGACGAGAGGTCCGATCTGGGTCGCTTCGTCTCGCGGATCCCCGATCACCGCCCTGTCAGTGCGTTCGGTAAGGCGGGCCACGAACTGGTCGTGAACCGCCTCATGGACAAATACGCGCGTGCCATTGGAGCAGATCTGGCCGCTGGAATAGAAATTGGCGTTGATGGACGCGCTGACGGCGTTTTCGATATCGGCATCCTCGAAGACGATGAGGGGCGACTTGCCGCCCAGTTCCATCGTCACGTGGCGTATGCCTTCGGCTGCTGCTGCATAAACTTTGCGTCCGGTGGGGACCGAGCCGGTGAGCGACACCTTGGCGGTGCGCGGGTCAGTGGCGAGAGCCGCGCCGACATCGCCATAGCCCTGGATGACATTGAACAGGCCCGCGGGCGCGCCGGCTTCAACGAAGATTTCGGCCAGCTCCAGCGCACACAGCGGGGTGAGTTCGGAGGGTTTGAACACCATGGCATTGCCGCAGGCCAGTGCGGGGGCGGCCTTCCAGGCGGCGATCTGGGTGGGGTAGTTCCAGGCGCCGATGCCGACGCAGACGCCGAGCGGTTCGCGGCGGGTATAGGCGAAATCCTCGCCCAGAGGGATGGCTTCGCCATTGATCGTCGGTGCAATGCCGCCGAAAAATTCCAGAGCTTCCGCGCCCGAAGTGGCATCGGCGACCAGGGTTTCCTGGATCGGTTTGCCGGTGTCGAGGGTTTCGAGTTCGCTCAGTTCCTGATTGCGCGCCGTGATGATGTCGGCGGCGCGGCGCAGGACGCGGCCGCGCGCCACGGGCGTGAGGGTGGCCCATTGCTTTTGAGCGCGATGGGCGGACTCGAGAGCCTTGTCGATGATGGCGGGCGTTGCCGAATGGAGCGTGGCGATCACCTCGCCGGTGGCCGGAAAAATGCAGTCGATGGCCTTGCCGGCGGTGTCTTCGACATAGGTTCCGTCGATAAAATGGCTGGCCTTGGGCTGAGCGTTGATCATTGTTCGCCTCGGGGAAAGCGTTTGGAGTCTTCGAGGTGGTTGAGGTCCATGTGATTGCGCATGTAGCGCTCCGAAGCGCGCTGGAGCGGCTCGAAATCCCACGGGAAGTATGTGCCGTTGCGCAGCGCTTCATAGACAACATGCCGCCGCGCCTGGCTCTGGCGGATTTCGGCGTCGAAGGCTTTGAGGTCCCAGAATTCGGACGCCATGGATTTCAGGCGCGCCAAGGTTTCCGCGTGCCGGGGGTCTGACGCAAGATTGGTGAGTTCGTGCGGATCGGTTTCGAGGTCGAACAGCAGATCGGGATCGAGCACGCAGCTTATGAATTTCCAGCAGCCCTCGACGATGCCGACGAGCGGGGCGTAGGACGCCTCTGCAGCGTATTCCATGCGGACCGGGGTCGTGCGGACGCCGCCCCGCGCCAGTGGCATGAGCGTTTCGCCGTCGGTCCACGGGGTCACTTCGCCCAGTTCGATACCGACGAGATCGGCTAAGGTCGGGGTGACGTCGAGGGTGGAGACAGGCGTATCGACGCGGCGGGGTTCAAGGCCCGGTGCCGCGACCATCAGCGGGACACGCGCGGAGTCTTCGAAAAAGCTCATCTTGAACCACAAGCCCTTTTCGCCAAGCATGTCGCCATGGTCGGAGACGAAGACGATGATGGTGTTGTCGGTCTGGCCGGTCGCGTCCAGCACCTCAAGAATGTCGCCGATCTTGTCGTCGAGGTAGGAGATGTTGGCGTAGTAAGCGCGGCGCGACTTGCGGATATCGTTGGTCCCGATGTCGAAGGAGCGCCAATCATTGGCATCAAAGATCCGCTGCGAATGCGGATCGAGGTCGTCATAGGGAATGGCGGGCACCTCGGGATCAAGATGCGCACAATCCTCGTACAAATCCCAGTATTTGCGGCGGGCGACATAGGGGTCGTGCGGATGCGTAAAGCTGGCGGTCAGCATCCAGGGACGATCGTCATTGCCCCGCGCATTGTCGTAGAGCTTGGCGACGGCCTGAAAGGCAACATCGTCGTCATATTCGAGTTGGTTGGAGATTTCGGCCACCCCGGCGCCAGTGACCGAGCCCATGTTGTGATACCACCAGTCAATACGCTCACCGGGCTTACGGTAATCGGGCGTCCAGCCGAAATCGGCGGGGTAGATGTCGGTGGTCAACCGCTCCTCAAAGCCATGAAGCTGGTCGGGGCCGACAAAATGCATCTTGCCCGAGAGCGCCGTGCGGTACCCGGCGCGCCGCAGGTGATGGGCGTAGGTGGGGATGTCGGACGCGAACTCGGCTGCGTTGTCGTAAACGCGCGTGCCGCGCGGCAACTGCCCCGACATGTAGCTCGCCCGGCCCGGTGCGCACAAAGGCGACGCGGTATAGGTGTTGGCAAACCGCACCGAGCGTTGCGCCAGTGCCTTGAGATTGGGCGTATGCAGCCAGTCGGCCGGGCCGTCGGGAAACAGGGTCCCGTTGAGCTGGTCGACCATGAGAACGAGGATGTTGGGGCGGGCCGTCAAGTGCGTCCTTTCCGTTCGAGCCAGAGGTCGAGATAGTCCCGGACCATGTCGCGGGTGGCGCCACGGTCCGGAACCTCGTCCTGGAGCGCGTGGCGGATATAAAAGCCGTCGATCAGGGAGGCCAGACCCTGCGCTACCGCCTGCGCGGTCGCATCGTCGAACAGTTGGCGGAGGTTGAACACCAGGTTCGAATGCAGCCGGCGGGCATAGACCTGCAGCAGGCGGCGGGTGTCCTTCGATTGCAGGGCGCGCACGTAAAAGGCCAGCCAGGCGGCGACGATCTCGCGCTCGAACTGGCTCTCCTCGAAACTCGCATCGATGATGGCATCGATCCGCTCCTGGGGATTTTTTGCGGATTCCAGACGCTGGGCGACCGAAAGGCGGAAAGTTTCCAATACATGGCGCATGGCGGCGAGAAAGATCTTATCCTTGGATCCAAAGTAATGGTGCGCCAGGGCCGAAGACATTCCTGCACGTTTTGCAATCTGGCTTACAGTAACGTCGAGCGTTCCGGCCTCTCCAATCTCGGCAATCGTTGCCGAAATCAAAGCCTTTCGGCGCAGGATCGGCATGCCTTTGCTGGCCATATTTTCCACCGATATCAGAAACTGGGTTTACATCTCCTCATATTTTGTTTTTGATTGACCAGTCAATCAACAATTTCACACCGCATCACCAAGGAGATGGTAATGATCAAACACGCCGCTACGCTGACCAGCGCGCTCGCGCTTTCGCTGGTCTCGAGCGCTGCGTTCGCTCAGGCTCAGTGCACATCGGTCTCGTTTTCGGATGTCGGCTGGACCGACATCACCACCACGACCTCGGCCACAAAGCAGGTGCTCGAAGCGCTTGGATATGACGTCAACGTCCGCGTTCTCTCGGTTCCGGTAACCTTTGCTTCGCTCGAGAGCGACGACGTCGACGTGTTTCTGGGCAACTGGATGCCCAGCCAGCAGGCCGCTATCCAGCCCTATCTCGACAGCGGTGAAATCGAATCCGTGTCGGCCAATCTCGAGGGCACGAAATACAATCTGGCAGTCCCCACCTACACCTATGAAAAGGGCCTGCGGACCTATGACGACATCGCAGATTTTGCTGAAGAGCTCGATTCGACGATCTACGGCATCGAGCCGGGCAATGAAGCCAACACCTATCTGGTTGGCCTGATCGAGGAAGGCGCCCACGGTCTTGGCGATTTCGAAGTTCGCGAAAGCTCCGAACAGGGCATGCTCCTGGAGGTCGGGAGGGCCGTCGAGCGTGACGAGGACATCGTGTTCCTTGGCTGGGAGCCGCACCCGATGAATTCCAATTTCGACATGAGCTATGTCGAGGGCGGTGAAGAGTTCTTCGGCGGCGAGGGCAACGTCTATACCGTCACCCGCACCGGGTTTGTCGAAGAATGCCCGAACCTTGGCACCTTCCTTGAAAACCTCAGCTTCACGCTGCCTATGGAAAACCAGATCATGGGGATGATCCTCGACGAGGGCATGGATCCTGATGCGGCCACCATGGAGTGGATGCAGAACAATCCCGACCTGGCGCTGAGCTGGCTCGATGGCGTGACCACCGTCGACGGTGGCGATGCCGAGGCCGCGGTGCGCGAAGCGCTCGACCTTTAAGGCCGGCGCACGAGACGGCCCGGCTCAACCAGCCGGGCCGGTTATCTGATTTTACAATTATTGCGGGGACGAGCCATTGGAATGGCTGACTGAGAACAAGATTCCTGTCGGAGCCTGGGCAAGCAATTTCTTCAACTGGATTCGGGACAATCTCTCCGGGGTCATCGACGGGCTGGCCGAGGGCGCCGAGTGGCTGATCGAAGCACTTCTGTGGCTGTTGCAGACGCCCCATCCCCTCGTCATCGGCGCGCTTTTCGTGGGCCTGACCTGGGTGTTGCAGCGCAACTGGAAGACGTGCCTGCTCGTCGCGCTCGGCTTTCTCTTCGTGCTCAACCAGGGATATTGGGAGGAAATGACCGAGAGCCTGACCCTGGTCCTGAGCGCGTGTATCGTGTGCATGGCCGTGGGCGTGCCGATCGGGATTGCCGCCGCGCATCGTCCGGGGCTCTACCGGGTGCTACAGCCAATTCTCGATCTGATGCAGACGCTGCCTCCCTTCGTTTATCTCATCCCCGCCATCGTGTTTTTTGGCATCGGCATGGTGCCGGGCCTGTTTGCAACTGTCATCTTTGTTCTGCCCGCCCCTATCCGGCTGACCTATCTGGGGGTCTCCTCGACCCCGACCCCGTTGCTCGAGGCGGCCGAAGCGTTTGGCGGCACTGGCGGACAGAAGCTGATAAAGGTCGAACTACCCTACGCGCTGCCCCAGATCATGGCGGGGCTCAACCAGACCATCATGCTTTCGCTGTCCATGGTGGTGGTGGCCGCGCTGGTCGGTGCCGATGGCCTTGGGGTGCCCGTGGTGCGCGCACTCAATCAGGTCAACCCGGCGCTGGGCTTTGAGAGCGGCTTTATCATCGTGGTCGTGGCGATCATTCTCGATCGCATGCTGCGGATCGGACAGGACAACAAGCAATGAGCAAGGCCGTCATTTTCGACAAGGTCAATATCGTCTTCGGCGACAAGCCCGAAACGGCGCTGCCGCTGATGGACCAGGGCATGAGCCGGCCCGACATCCAGCAGGAAACCAATCAGGTTCTCGGCGTGCACGATTGCTCACTCGAAGTGGAAGAGGGCGAGATCGTCGTGCTCATGGGCCTTTCGGGGTCCGGCAAGTCCACGCTGTTGCGCGCGGTTAACGGGCTTAACCCCGTGGTGCGCGGCAATGTGACGGTGAGGAGTGGCGATTGGTCGGTTGATCCGGCCAATTGCAGCCGCGACGAGTTGCTGAAACTGCGCCGCGAATGCGTGGCCATGGTGTTCCAGCAGTTCGGCCTGCTGCCTTGGCGCAACGTGCTCGACAATGTGGCGCTCGGGCTCGAACTGGGCGGCATGGGCAAGGCCGAGCGTGAGGACAAGGTCCGCGAAGAGCTCGAACTCGTGGGCTTATCGGACTGGGCCGACAACAAGGTGAGCGAGCTTTCAGGCGGCATGCAGCAGCGTGTCGGGCTGGCCCGCGCCTTTGCCACCAAGGCGCCTATCCTCTTGATGGACGAGCCGTTTTCAGCACTCGATCCGTTGATCCGCGCGCGGCTGCAGGACGAATTGCTCGGGTTGCAGGAAAAGCTCAAGCGGACCATCATTTTCGTTTCCCACGATCTCGACGAGGCCTTCAAACTCGGCAATCGCATCGCCATCATGGAAGGCGGTCGGATTATCCAGTGCGGCACACCCCAGGAAATCATTGCCAATCCGGCCAATGAATATGTTGAGGACTTCGTCGCTCACATGAACCCCCTCAACGTCCTGCGGGCCGGCGACGTCATGACCACGGCTCTGTCGGAGAATTCGGACACGCAAGTCGATTTCGAGACACCGGTTTCCGAGGTCATCGATTCCCTATCCCAGGGGGCCTCGGTAATCGGGGTCACTGAGGCGGGCGAACCTGTTGGTGCAATCACCAACAAGGAGATCATTTCCGCGTTGCAGTCCAAGGAGAACGGCAGCGCTTAAGGCAGCAAGATTGCTTGCCTCTGAACCGCAAAATGCCAACCGGTTCGAGAACGGCTTTGCCATGGGACGGTCGTAGCGCGTGTGAAGGGCAGGCGCGGCGACCATGCCATCCCGAGGCGCTAGGGCACCTCGGCTGCCAGCCAGTCTCGCAGCGCGACGAGGGGGCGGTAGGATACGCGGGCCAGGGGGCAGGCCAGCCAGTAAGAGCCGGTGCCCGCGACAGCTGGTTCGAGCACTGGGCTTAGCCGGCCCGTCGCGATCTCGCTTTGCGCAATGTAGTGGGGCAGCAATGCCACCCCCAGACCGGCAATGGCCGCTTCGATCATCAGGGCGAACTGATCAAACATCATGCCCGAAACGGGTAAGGGCATTGCTCCTTGCCCGGCAAACCATGCATCCCATGCTCTGGGCCGGGTTTCGAGCTGGAAAAGCTGCAGGCCGGCCAGATCGCCGGGGGTGCCGATCGGGTGGTCGGCAAGCAGGCGCGGCGCGAGGCAGGCCGTGACGCGCTCGTCGAACAGCCGCATGTGCACCGCGTCGGGCGCCTCCCCATTGCCAAAATAGATCATCGCATCGAACCGTTCGGCAGTGAAATCGATCGGCCGGATACGGGTGGAAAGATTGATCGTGACGCCCGGATGTGCTGCAAGAAAATCGCCCAGCCGCGGC
>NZ_CAXAXY010000036.1:0-26333 GCF_963972885.1 uncultured Pelagibacterium sp.
AGAACTTCATGCGGCTCGATTTTCTTCAGGTCGCCCTTATCCCGCCCGTTGTCGTTTTCGCCGTCTCTCTGCTCTCGCCTACATGGCTTCGCTCCTCATGGGTATTCCGCATCGCCGCCATCCTCGCGCTCCTCATCGCCGCCCCCCTGATGCTGGTCCATCTGCCCTAGGATATGTACGCGACTATTTCGTCTCCATCGCGGATGCGAAATAATCGCGTACAGACCCTAAGGCATTTACCCGCTGCATCCTGACGCAGCACGCCGATTGCCAAATTTGCGTCGCATTGCAGGTCGCCAATGGCGCCAGTTCAAGGAGCACCCCAATGGCCGCCCTCTATCGCGCCCTCTCCCCTTTTGCCTTTTTCTTTTTGCTGTCGACGGTGCCCGCCTTCGCGCAGGACTTCAACACCATGCCGGTCGACCAGCTCAGGGCCGAAGCGCCCAACGCCCATCCATCCGCCTACTACGTCCTCGCCTCGCGACTCTACGACCGGGGCGATAAGGACGAGGCGGTTTTCTGGTTCTACGCCGGCCAGTTGCGCTACCGCACCCACATCGCCTGCAACCCCGATCTCCCGCCCGATGGCGACCCCGCGCTGTTCAGTGCGCTGAGCGAAGTCATCGGGTCTGAAATCAACCTCTATGCCTTTGGCGATCTCGAAAGGCTCTCCGAAACGATCGACGCTGTGATCGATTGGGACCAGTCCACGCCAAACGGCTACGCCCCCGACGCCGACTGTGCGACGGCCAGGGTCGAAGTCCTCACAGGGCTCAATGAATTAAAGACCCACATCGCCGAAAACGCCGACGACATCCGCGCTCAACGCTTGTCCAATGGGCTTGGCGGGCTCTGATCGCCGGGACTTCGGCCATCACAGACATAAATGAACTCAGGCAGCCAGCGTCACAACAACCGCCCCACGCCGCGTAGCGACGATCGTGTGCTCATACTGCACACATGACGCCGAAGGCACACTGACCAGGGTCCAGGGATCGTCCATGGACTTTTCTTCGGCAATCTGCCCGCCCATCGACAGGAACGGCTCGACGGTAAACACCAGGCCATCGGAAATTCGCCGCCGCTCGGACCGGTCGGGCCAGGTGGGGATTTCGCCCGGCTCGTCATGCAGTTTGTGCCCGATGCCATGGCTGGCCAGACTGCGGATCAGCGTATAGCCGTTCGTGCCGGCAAACTTGCCGATCGCATCGCCGACATCGGCGATCCGCCCACCGGCCCGCACCGCGCGAATGCCGGCCCACATGGCCTTCTTGCCATCGGTGCAAAGCTTTTCGAGCCGGCGCACCGACCCTGGCGGAACGATATAAGACGCCCCCGTATCGGCGAAAATGCCGTCCTTTTCTGCCGAAACATCGATATTGATCAGATCGCCTGCCTTGATGACCCGGTTTCCGGGAATCCCATGCGCGATCTCTTCATTGACCGAAATGCAGGTCGCACCGGGGAACTGGTAGGTCACTTCCGGTGCCGAGCGCGCGCCGTGATCTTCGAGCACCTTGCGTCCGATATTGTCGAGTTCCTTGGTCGTCATGCCCGGCTCGAGCGCACTCGCCATCGTATCGCGCGCAATCGCACAGATACGACCGATGACCTTCAGGCGTTCAAGTTCTTCCTCGGACGTAATGGTCATGGCTTACCCTTTCAGAGCATGGAAATGATCGAGCAGCCCCCGGGTCGAGCTGTCATGGCGCTCGGCCGTTTCGGCGCCCTCCACCTTGGGCAGCAGCGCCTTGGCCAATTGCTTGCCCAGTTCCACGCCCCACTGGTCATAGGAATTGACGTTCCAGATTGTACCCTGAACGAACACCTTGTGCTCGTAGAGCGCCACCAGCTTGCCCAGCGTCGCCGGATCGAGCCGGGAATACAGAATAGTGTTGGACGGGCGGTTGCCGGGAAACACCTTGTGCGGCGTCAACGCCTTGATCTCGGCCTTGGACAGCCCCGTTCCCTTGAGCTCGTTTATGACCTCTTCCTCGCTCTTTCCGAGCATCAGCGCCTCGGACTGCGCCAGACAGTTGGCGACAAGCTTGACGTGATGGGGCGGCAAGTCTTCGTGCGGATTGGCCGCCACGAGAAAATCACAGGGAATGACCGAGGTCCCTTGATGGATCAATTGGTAAAAGGCGTGCTGCCCATTTGTCCCCGGCTCACCCCAGATGACCGGCCCGGTTTCCCAAGGTGTTTGCTTGCCGCCCAGCGTCACCGATTTGCCGTTCGACTCCATATCCTGCTGCTGCAGATAGGCCGGAAAGCGCGAGAGCCGCTGATCGTAGGGCAGCACCGCATGGGTCCCGAACCCCCAGGCATTGCGGTACCAGACGCCCAAAAGGCCCATGATAACCGGCAGGTTCTCTTCAAGCGGCGCAGTGAGAAAATGCTGATCCATCTCGTAGGCGCCCCGCAGAAAGGCTTCGAAATTGTCGTACCCCACGGCAATCGCCACAGGCAGTCCGATGGCCGACCACACCGAATAGCGCCCGCCGACCCAGTCCCAGAACCCGAAGATGCGGTCTTCGCGTATGCCAAAGGCCTGGCAGCCCTCGATATTGGTAGAAACCGCGGCGAAATGGTCGTTGACCGCCTGCTCGCCCAACGCATCGGCCAGCCATTTGCGGGCCGTGTGTGCGTTCGTCATCGTCTCGTCGGTGGTGAAGGTCTTGGAGGCGACGATGAACAATGTCCGCGCCGGATCGAGCCCCTTGAGCGTGTCGTGCATGTGTGCGCCATCGACATTGGAGACGTAGTGCGCACGCAGATTGGCTCGGGTGTAGGGCGCCAGCGCCAGCGTCACCATCGCCGGCCCCAGGTCGGACCCGCCGATGCCGATATTGACCACATCGGTAAACTGGTCACCCAGCGCACCGCGGATCGCCCCGTCACGCACATCGTTGGAAAAACCCTTGATCCGCGCCAGAACGTCCCGCACCGCCGGCATCACGTCGGCGCCTTCAATCATCACCGCTTCCTCGCCGCCATAGCGCAGCGCCATATGCAGCACCGAACGGTGCTCCGTGATGTTGATGGGATCGCCCGCCCACATCTGGTCGCGCCGCGCTTCGACACCCGTCTCGCGGGCCAGATCGAACAGCGCTGCCATCGACTGGCTGTCTATCCGGTTCTTGGAATAGTCGAGCAGCATGTCGCCGAACGCTGCCGAATAGGCCGAAAAGCGGTGCTCATCATGGGCGAACAATTCGCGCATGCTGGTATCGGCCAGGCGCTTTCTGTGTTTCTTCAAAACTTCGAAGCCGGCCTTGCGAACCTTGTTCGACATCGTATTCACCCCTGATCTAGCGCCGGCAGATCGCCCTTGGCCCAGCCTTCGCGGACCTCTGCGCAATATTGGACGAAAGTCGCATTCTCAATCGCATTTCGCATCCCCGCCATCAACTCCTGATAATAGGAAAGGTTGATCTGGCTCAGGATCATTGCGCCCAGCATTTCCTCGCACCGGACAAGATGATGCAGATAGGCCCTCGAAAACCGCCGCGCCGTCGGATTGGGCGAGGCTTCATCGAGCGGCCGGTGGTCGTCCTTGTGGCGGGCATTTTTCAGATTCACCACCCCGAACCGCGTATAGGCATGCCCGTGCCGCCCCGCGCGCGTCGGATGCACGCAATCGAACATGTCGATCCCGCGCCCGACGGCACCCAAAAGGTCGTCGGGCTTACCCACCCCCATCAGATAGCGCGGCTTGTCCGCTGGCAATTGCGGCGTCGTTTCGTCAAGCACCCGAAACATCACCTCTTGCGGCTCGCCAACGGCCAGCCCGCCAACCGCATACCCGTCAAACCCGATATCGATCAGCCCGGCAGCGGATCGTGCCCGCAACTCTGCGTTGTCGCCCCCTTGCACAATCCCGAACAGCGCCCTGCCCTTGGCGTTATCGAACGCCTTTTTCGAGCGTTCCGCCCACCGGATGGACAACTCCACGGCCCGTTCCAGTTCCGCATATTCGGCCGGAAGGCTCACGCATTCGTCGAGTTGCATGATGATATCGGAATCCAGCAACTTCTGGATTTCGATGGAGCGCTCCGGCGTCAGGCTGTGCGAGGACCCATCGATATGGGATTTGAACGTGACCCCGTTTTCGTCGAGCTTGCGCAGTTTGGCCAGGCTCATCACCTGAAACCCGCCGGAATCGGTCAGGATCGGGCGCTGCCAGTCCATGAACTGATGGAGCCCGCCCAGCCGCGCCACCCGCTCCGCCCCGGGGCGCAGCATAAGATGATAGGTATTGCCCAGAACGATATCGGCACCGGTCTCGCGCACCTGCTCGGGATACATCGCCTTAACCGTTCCGGCCGTCCCCACAGGCATGAAGGCCGGCGTCCTGATTTCACCGCGTGGCGTATCCATCTTCCCACGACGCGCCATGCCGTCGGTGGTGGAAAGCGTGAACTGGAAATTTTCGGTCATCGGTCAGCCCGGAACAACAGCGAAGAGTCGCCGTAGGAATAGAAGCGATAGTTTTGATCGATAGCGTGCTTATAAGCCCTGTGCATGGTCTCCAGGCCGGAAAAGGCAGAAACCAGCATGAACAGCGTCGAGCGCGGCAGATGGAAATTGGTCATCAGCACATCGACCACCCGGAACCCAAATCCCGGCGTGATGAAGATATCGGTCTCGTCTGCGAAAGGTTCAAGCGTGCCGCTCTTGCGCGCGGCGCTTTCGAGCAGCCGCAGGCTCGTGGTTCCCACGGCGACAATCCGTCCGCCCGTAGCCTTGGCCGCCTTGATGCGTTCGACCGTTTCGGGGGAGACCACGCCCCATTCGGCGTGCATCTGATGATCCTCGGTATCGTCCGCCTTCATCGGCAGGAACGTCCCCGCCCCCACATGCAGCGTCACATGTTCGATTCCGACGCCCTTGCTCTCGAGCCGCTCCAGCAGCTCGGGCGTAAAATGCAAGCCCGCGGTCGGCGCGGCAACGGCGCCGTCATGTTCGGCATAGACCGTCTGGTAATCGGTCTTGTCGCGTTCCTCGATGTCGCGCTTGGCCCCGATATAGGGCGGCAGCGGCATCGCGCCCCGAGCCTTGATCGCCTCATCGAGCACCGCGTCGGACAGATCGAAACCAAGCGTTACCTGCCCGTCCTCGACCGCTTTGACGGTCGCGGCCAGTTCATCGAGCATGCAGACCTCCGAAGTGGCCCCGAACACCACGCGGTCGCCCGATTTCAGCCGTTTGGCCGGCCGGGCAAAGGCCAGCCAGGTGTTGCCGTCCACCCGCTTGTGCAGGTTGAAGGACACGGAGGCGGAAAACTCGCCACGATGCCGCCTGCCCCGCAGTTCGGCCGGAATGACCCGCGTATCGTTGACCACCAGCACGTCCCCCGCGCGCAGGATCGCCTCAAGGTCGGTCACGACCCGATCCGAAAGCGCGCCCTCTTCGCCAACGACCAGCATTTTCGCGCTGTCGCGGGGCGAAACCGGATGGAGCGCAATCCGGTCTTCAGGGAGATCGAAGTCGAAAAGATCGACCTTCATTTTCCGTCTTCCACAAAAAGCGACCCCGGCTCGCGCCGGGGTACACAAAGCACTTCAGATATCTGCAGCCTAGGCAGCGTCGGCGGCAACCTTCATCGAAACGATCTTGTCGGGGTTGCGAACCGGCTCACCCTTTTCAAGCTGATCGACAACGTCCATGCCCTCGATCACCTTGCCGAACACCGAATACTGACCATTGAGCCAGGGCGCTTCGCCAAAGCAGATGAAGAACTGGGAATTGGCAGAATTGGGATTGGCCGAACGCGCCGCCGAAACCGTGCCGCGCACATGCTTTTCCTGCGAAAACTCCGCCTTGAGATCGGGCTTGTCCGATCCGCCCGTGCCGTTGCCCTTGGGGCAGCCGACCTGAGCCATGAACCCGTCGATCACGCGATGAAACACGATCCCGTCGTAAAACCCTTCGCGGGCCAGTTCCTTGATGCGGTCCACATGGCCGGGAGCCAGGTCGGGGCGCAGTTCGATGACCACATTGCCCTTCGATGTCTCCATGACGATTGTGGTTTCCGGATCCTTGATATCGGCCATGAGCGGCTTTCCTTTTCTTGATTATCGTTACTCTGCGACGCGCAGAGAAACCATGATGTCGGGATTGGCGACAGCACCATTGGCGCTTGCCGGGCCTTTTTCCAGCCCGTCGACCAGCTCCATTCCCGCGATGACATTGCCGAACAAGGTATATTGCCCGTTCAGATGCGGCGAATCCGCTGTCACGATGAAAAACTGGGAATTGGCCGAGTTGGGGCTGGCCGAGCGCGCCATCCCCAGCGTCCCGCGCACGAAGGATTCGTTTGAAAACTCGGCGTTGAGGTCGGGCAGGTCGGACCCGCCCATTCCCGTGCCTTGCGGGTCGCCTGTCTGGGCCATGAACCCATCGATCACCCGATGGAATTTCAAGCCGTCATAAAAGCCCGAATTGGCCAGTTCGGTGATCCGCGCCACATGTTCGGGCGCCAGATCGGGACGCAGCGCGATCGTCACATCGCCGCCCTCCAGCGTCATCGTGGCAATAGGGGCGTCCGCGGGCGCTTCGGAGGCAGATTGTGCCATGGCTGGGGTCTGCCCGAATGGCAGATAAGGCCATGCAACCATAACGCCGAAAACGGCAACGAAAGCGAAAACGAGAAAGCCAACCATGCGGTTGGCCGGTTTGGCGGAATGATCAGCCATCATGTCTCCAGAAGTTTGAGCACGGCACGCGGCACGAAGGGGGCAATATCGCCCCCCATCTCCGCTATCTGGCGCACCAGAGTTGCCGAAATATGGCGCACATAGGGACTCGAAGGCACAAATACCGTCTGAATGTCTGGCGCCATCTGCGCGTTCATGCCCACCATCTGCATTTCGTAATTATAGTCAGTCGTATCGCGCAGCCCGCGAATGACCATGCCCGCGCCGCAGCGCTGTGCCGCCTGAACCATCAATCCGTCGAACTCGACGATCTCGATTGCCACGCCCTTGCGCGTCCCGATCGCCCCAGCAGTCTCCGCCAGCAGGTCGCGCCGCTGGTCCGCGCTCAGCATCGGCTTTTTGGCCGCATGGACCCCGATCCCGACAATCAGCCGGTCCACGAGTTTGCACGCCCGCTCGATAACATCGAGATGGCCGTTGGTCACCGGATCGAACGATCCGGGGTAAAATCCCACACGCTCAGTCATTGCCGGTTTTTGTCACGCTCGGCGCTGGAGCGCAAGCCAGATGCCGCCCCCGATCAGCACAGCGCCCGAAACGCGATTGACCAGCCGCACCCGCGCCGCATTGATCCAGTGGCGCGCTTGTCCGGCCAGCACCGCATAAACGGAATCGCTCAGCGTCGTCGCCAGCATGAACAATCCGCCCAGCAAGAGGATCTGCGGCAGCGCCGCACCGCTGGCCACCACGAATTGCGGCAGAAAAGCGCCAAACATCAGCAATGCCTTGGGATTGGACCAGATGACCACAAAACCCTGAACCACATAGCCGCGCAGGCTCCTGTGCCGCTCGGCCTTAACTGTCTCGATCTCCCCGCTCGCGCGCAGCATGCGATAGCCCAGCCAGATCAGATACGCCGCTCCGATCAGCTTGATCCAGTCGAATGCCCAACCCATCAGGCTCATCACCGCCTCAAGGCCGAAGGCGACAACCGCGATCATCGAGACCAACCCCAACTGCGTGCCCAGAATAATGGCCATGCCGGCCATCGTCCCGCGCGACAACGCGCTGGCAATGATGACAGTCACGGTCGGTCCGGGAACGACCGCTATGAAAAATGAAGCCGCGAGAAAAGCGAGAAGCGAAGTTATATCGGGCATGGCACCCTCCACGGGAAAGCGCCCTCAGCTAGCCATGGCCCCAGGATTCTGGCAAGGGCCATGGCTATGCTCGATTACTCTTCGCTCGGAGGAGCCTCGGCACCATCTTCGGGCTCTTCGCCCTCGGCGCTTTCAGGCTCGGTGATGCGTTCCACCGACACCACTTTTTCATCCGTTGCCGTACGGAAGATCGTGACGCCCTGGCTCGACCGCCCGACAATGCGAATACCATCGACTGGTACGCGGATCACCTGGCCGCCATTTGTCACCAGCATAAGCTGGTTTTCGTCTTCCACAGGGAACGAGCCCACAAGGCTGCCGTTTCGGCTGTTGACCGCCATGGCGACGATGCCTTTGCCGCCTCGGCCAGTCACACGGTATTCGAACGACGAAGTCCGCTTGCCAAAACCCTTTTCCGAAATGGTCAAAACGAACTGCTCAGCCGCACTCATGGACGCATAACGGTCCTGATCGAGCGGTGCATCGCCCGCCACCTCTTCGTCGACCTCGACAGCTTCTGCGACTTCCGCGTTTTCGTCGGCCTCGCCGCGCACCGCACGGCTCATCTTCAGATACGCCGCACGTTCTTCCGCCGAAGCATCGAAGTGCCGCAGGATCGACATGGCGATCACTTCATCGCCCTTCGCCAGGTTGATGCCCCGCACCCCTGTCGAATCGCGCCCCTTGAACACGCGCACATCGGTGATCGCAAAGCGGATGCACTGGCCCTTGGCCGTGGTGATCAGGATATCGTCGCTTTCCGAAGCCGTTTCGACGCCGACAATTCCGTCGCCCTCATCGAGCTTCATGGCAATCTTGCCGTTCTGACGCACCTCGACGAAGTCCGAAAGCTTGTTGCGGCGCACATTGCCCGATTGGGTCACGAACATCACATCGAGGCTCGCCCAGCTGTCCTCGTCTTCAGGCAGCGGCATGATCGAGGTGATCCGCTCGCCATCTTCGAGCGGCAGCATGTTGATCAGCGCCTTGCCGCGCGCCTGAGGCGCGGCGACCGGCAAACGCCAGACCTTCATCTTGTACACGATGCCGCGCGAGGAAAAGAACAGCACCGGCGTGTGCGTATTGGCGACAAACAGTCTCGCGACGAAATCCTCGTCGCGTGTCGACATGCCCGAACGCCCCTTCCCGCCCCTGCGCTGCGCGCGATAGGTCGAAAGCGGAACGCGCTTGATGTAACCGGCATGGGAGACGGTCACGACCATGTCCTCGCGCGCGATCAGGTCTTCATCGTCGAGATCGCCGGCGAACTCGTCGATCTGGGTCATGCGCGGCGTTGCGTACTGGTCCTTGATCTCGTTGAGTTCGTCGCGAATGATGCCCAGAACCCGCGCGCGCGAGCGCAGGATGTCGAGATAATCCTTGATCTGCTCGCCGAGCGAGTTGAGCTCATCGCCGATTTCGTTCCGCCCAAGCGCCGTCAGCCGCGACAGGGTCAGCGCCAGGATGGCCCGAGCCTGTTCGTCCGAGAGCTTGAAGGTGCCGTCGTCATTGATCTGGTGACGCGGATCGTCGATCAGCCCGATCAGATCCATCACGTCCGATGCCGGCCAATCGCGCTCCAGCAGTTTCTGGCGCGCCGTCGCGGGGTCTGGTGACGAACGGATCAGGCGGATGACCTCGTCCACATTGTTGACCGCGACCAGCAGCCCGACCAGCACATGGGCGCGATCGCGAGCCTTGTTGAGCAGGAACCGGGTACGGCGGGTGATCACCTCTTCGCGGAACCGCAAAAACGCCTGCAGGATCGACTGCAGGTTCATCAGTTCGGGCTTGCCGCCATTGAGCGCCACGAAGTTGCAGCCGAATGAGGTCTGCAGCATCGAATAGCGATAGAGCTGGTTGAGCACGACATCGGCCACGGCATCGCGCTTGAGTTCGATGACCACGCGCATGCCCTGCCGATCGGACTCGTCGCGAATATCGGCGATGCCTTCGATGCGCTTGTCGCGCACCATCTCGGCGATCTTTTCGATCATCGTCGCCTTGTTCACCTGATAGGGTATCTCGTGAACGATCAGCGCTTCGCGTTCCTTGCGAACCTCTTCGACCGTAACCCGCCCGCGCATAAGCACAGACCCGCGACCGGTTTCATAAGCCGAACGGATACCCGATTTGCCGATGATGATCCCCGCGGTCGGAAAATCCGGTCCGGGAATGATTTCCATCAATTCGTCGACCGTGATGTCGGCATTGTCCATCATGGCCAGGCACGCGTCGATCACCTCGCCCAGATTGTGGCTCGGGATGTTGGTGGCCATGCCCCCGGCGATGCCGCCGCCGCCATTGACGATCAGATTGGGGAAGCGCGCCGGCAGAACCGTCGGTTCGCGCTCGCTCGCGTCGTAGTTGTCTCGGAAATCGACGGTATCCTTGTCGAGATCGTCGAGCAGCGAGCCGGTGACCTTTTCCATGCGCGCTTCTGTGTAGCGCATGGCCGCCGGCATATCGCCATCGACCGAACCGAAGTTTCCCTGCCCGTCGATCAGCTTGACCCGCATCGAGAAGGTCTGCGCCATGCGCACGAGGGACATATAGACCGCATCGTCCGAATGCGGGTGGTATTTACCGATCACGTCACCAACCACGCGGGCCGATTTGCGATAGGGCTTATTGTGTTCGTACCCCTGCTCGTGCATCGAAAAGAGGATGCGGCGATGCACGGGTTTGAGCCCGTCGCGCACGTCGGGCAAGGCCCGGCTCACGATCACGCTCATCGCGTAGTCGAGGTAGGACTTGCGCATCTCGTCGGTTATCGAGATCGGGTGGATGTCGGAGGGCGTTACGCTGCCTGCGTCATCTTCTGGCGTATCTGTCACGATGCTCGTTCTGCACTGATTCTGCTGGCACCGGGTTTAGTCGATTCCGAACGCAGATGCCAGTTTTGCGCGCCCTTATGACACCTTCGAGGCACAGTTTTCTTGCTAAGGGCCGCCGATGACATCGATTACAGAAAAAGGCTTGCCCAAATTGGCGCAATCGGTTGAATGAAGGACAACGACCATCCCCTTTTGCGAGTGTGGATTTCGATGTCCGATCTGGCGACGTCCCGCGGCTCTGCGCCGCTTTATTTCGGCATGCGCGGCGACCGGCTGGCCGTCTCGGCCCTGTTTCTGGTCAATGGCTTTCTTGTGGGAAGCTGGGCGCCCAAGATTCCGGTGCTTATGGCGCGGCTCGGTATAAC
This sequence comes from uncultured Pelagibacterium sp., assembly GCF_963972885.1. Classification (NCBI taxonomy): domain Bacteria; kingdom Pseudomonadati; phylum Pseudomonadota; class Alphaproteobacteria; order Hyphomicrobiales; family Devosiaceae; genus Pelagibacterium; species uncultured Pelagibacterium sp. Next base: position 11,022 of record NZ_CAXAXY010000036.1, read on the forward strand.
CGAGTCGATAATGGGCCTGCTGATTCTGGTCTTCGGTCTGGGCTCGATTGCCATCATGCCCGTTATCGGCGCGCTGACCGCACGGCACGGATCCGCCCCTCTGCTCAAGCCCGCGACGCTTGGCGTCCTGCCCATGCTGTTCCTGCTCACCATCGCTCCCGAACTGATAACCACCGCGGTGGTCATTTTCGTGTTCGGCGGCCTCATCGGCGGCATGGACGTGGCCATGAATACAAATGCGGTGGCCGTCGAAAAACGCATGAAGCGGGCGATCATGTCCTCATGCCATGGTTTCTGGAGCCTGGGTGCCTTGCTTGGTGCCGCCCTGGGCGGCGTTCTGCTCGGCGCGCTGGGCGAGTTGGCTCACGCATTCATTCTCACGATCCTGGCCGCCAGCGCTGCCCTTTTCGCGCTCCCGCTCCTCGCTCAGGATCAACCAACGCCAGAGGCCCGGGCCGCGACACCGCTGAAATTTCCCCGCTCGCCGCTGCCCTATCTCGTGGGCATCATGGCGCTGTTCTCCATGATTCCCGAAGGGGCCATTCTCGATTGGTCGGCGCTCTTTTTGCAAAAGGAGCACGGGGCCGGCATCGAACTTGCAGCGCTTGGCTTTGCCGCCTTTTCCGCGACGATGGCCATCATGCGCTTTGCGGGCGATTTCATCCGGCAAAGGCTCGGCGCCGTCGTCACCCTGCGCATATGCGGGGGCTTCGCGCTGACCGGCATGATGCTTGCCGCACTCGCCCCCACGCCCCAACTCGCCATATTGGGCTTTGCCATTGCCGGTATCGGCATTTCCAACATCGTCCCCATCGCCTTTTCCGCCGCCGGAAACCTCCCGGGCATCCCCTCGGGGATCGGGCTGTCGATTGTCACGGTCATGGGCTATTCGGGCATTCTGGTCGCCCCATCCGCCATCGGTTTCATCGCCGAGCACACGGGCTTTTCGCCGGTTCTGATGGGCACGGCGGCCCTTGTTCTCGTTACCCTCGGCCTCTCCCGGCTGGCCCGCCACGCCAATTTCAGTGCCGAGTGATCCGCTCGGAACCCACGCCGCCCTGACCCGTTCCCTGTTCGCATTTCGAAAGAACAGGAGCCACCCATGCAGGAAATGGATTTCAAGGTCGACAACAAGGTCTGGGTGCTTGTCGCTGATGGCGAAAAAGCTTTGTTCTTTGAAAACACGGGCACGCGCAAAAATCCTGTTTTCAAGGTCGTGCGCGAAATGGAACAGGACAATCCGCCAACACGGGAACAGGGCACCGACGCGCCCGGCCGGATGAACGACAGCGGTCCCGGCCACAAGAGCGCGATGGAGCCGACTGACTGGCATCGGCTTGCCGAAGAGCGTTTCGCCAAGGAAGCCGCCGAACTGCTCTACAAATACGCCAACCAGAATCGTTACAAGCAGATCGTCTTGTGCGCGGCCCCCCGGCTCCTGGGCGAATTGCGCAAGGAACTCCATGCGGTTGTCACTGACCGCGTAATCGGCGAAGTTCCCAAGACGCTGACCAACCATCCGGTGGATCAGATCGAACGTATTCTCAGCGCGAGCTAGCCAGGTGACCCATTCGGCGCACAATCCTTTCGCCCTCTCGTTGCGGGACTGGAAGCGCGTTGCGATCCATACGATAAAGACCATGAGCGAAAAGGACATGTCCCTTCGCTGCGCCGGGGTTGCGTTTTTCGGATTCCTGTCGATCTTTCCCGCCATCGGCATCGTCGTGTCGCTGGTCGGCATGCTCGGTGACTATGGTGCGCTGCGGGCCGAGATCGACAGATTTTCCGACATCATGCCGGCCATTGCCTATTCGCTGATCGCTAATCAGCTCGACTCCTTCATGAACCAGGATCAGACAGGGTTCGGCGTCGGACTGGCCATTTCCATAGTGGTCATACTCTGGAGTAGTTCGCGCGGCGTCGATGCACTCCTGCACGCCACCTCGGTCGCCTATGGCGAGACATCGGATCGCGGCTTTTTCATTGGAGTGCTGGTGGCCTTTGCCACGACCGTTCTCGGCGCTGTCTTTCTGGTCGTGGCCCTGACGCTGATCGCGGCCATTCCCATCGTCACCTCTCTCTCCCCCTTTCCGGGCACCAGCGAACAGCTTGCCCTGCTGTTGCGCTGGCCGGCACTTCTCGCCCTGGCCGTTGTCGCCTTTGCTCTGATCTACCGCTACGCTCTCAACAGGCGTGGCGCCAAATTGCGCTGGATCTGGCCCGGAGCGACATTGGCGGCCCTCGTCTGGATCGTCGCCTGCCTGCTGTTTTCGCTCTATGTCGAATATTTCGGCGAGTTCGAGGCCACTTTCGGATCGCTCGCTGCCGCCGTGGTCATGCTGTTCTGGATGTTCATCTCCGCCCAGATCTTTGTCTTCGGAGCGGCGCTCAACGCTGGCATCGAACTGCGGACCGCCGTCGACAGCACGGTCGGCCCCGACCGCCCCATGGGCAAGCGCGGTGCCTACGTCGCCGACAATGTGGAAACCTAACCCGCAAGCACCTTGTAGAACACTTCAAGCGCATCATCGATCTGTCCCTTGGTAATCACCAGGGGCGGTGCGATCCTTATCGTGTCGGTGTGGGTGTCCTTGGCCAGAATGCCATGCTCTTTAAGTGTATGGCAGAATTTCCGCGCTCCACCCGCTTCAGGGTGCAGATCGACCGCCAGCATCAGCCCGCGCCCCCGAACCGAACGGATATGGTTCGATTTGATGCCGGCCAGCCCGTCGAGGAAATACGGCCCGAGCGCGGCGGCATTTTCGATCATGCCCTCCTCGGTCAAGACCCGCAGCGCCGCCCGCGCCACTGCACAGGCCAGCGGATTGCCGCCAAACGTCGAGCCATGCTGTCCCGGCTGAAGCACGCCCAGAACCTCCGAATTGGAAAGCACGGCAGACACAGGGTAAAACCCGCCCGAAAGCGCCTTGCCCAGCAGCGTAACGTCAGCCTCGATGCCTTCATGCTGCTCGGCCAGCAGCTTTCCCGTCCGGCCGAGCCCCGTTTGAATTTCGTCTAATATAAGCGTCACATTATTGTCGGTGCACAACTGCCGGACGCGCCGGAAATACCCCTCCGGCGGAATGATAACGCCAGCTTCGCCCTGGATCGGCTCGACCAGAAACCCGACGGTATTGGGCGTAATCGCCTTTTCCAGCGCCTCGGCATCGCCGAACGGAATGATCCGAAACCCCGGCGCGAACGGTCCGAACCCGCCCCGCGCATCCGGATCTGTCGAAAACCCGACGATCCCCATGGTCCGCCCGTGAAAATTGTTGGCACAGACGATAATCTCCGCCTTGTCCTTTTCGACGCCCTTGACCTCATAACCCCATTTGCGCACGGCCTTGATAGCGCTCTCGACCGCCTCGGCCCCCGTGTTCATCGGCAGCACCTTGTGCGATCCGGTAAGCTCCGCGATCTCCTGATAGAACAGGGCGAGTTGGTCGTTGTGAAAGGCCCGCGAGGTCAGCGTCAGCTTTCTGGCCTGCTCGACCATCGCTTCGAAGATTTTGGGATGGCAATGGCCCTGATTGACCGCCGAATAAGCCGACAGACAATCGAGATATTGCTTGCCGTCCACATCATAGACGAACACGCCTTCGCCGCGCACCAACGCCACGTCGAGCGGCTTGTAATTGTGTGCGCCCAGAGACTGTTCCAGCGCGATAAGATCCTCGGTCAGTGCCATGTTCTTCCTCGATTATGCAGGTTGTGTCGGACGGTCGAAAATGCGGCGCCCGAAGGCGCTGGCCGCCAGATCGACCATCAGCCGGGCGCTCTTTCCCCGATCGTCGAGAAACGGGTTGAGCTCGACCAGGTCGAGACTGACCAGCCGCCCGCACCGCCCCACCATTTCCATTGCCAGATGCGCCTCGCGCACCGTCGCGCCGCCGGGCACCGTCGTGCCCACGCCGGGCGCCAGATCGGGCTCGATGAAATCGACATCGAGGCTCACATGCAAAAGCGCGTCATCGGCCTCGACCGCGCCAAGGATGCGCCGCAGGATCGCGGCAATTCCATATTCGTCGACCTCGGCCATGTCGTTGACATCGGCACCCCGCGCCGCCAGCAGATCGACCTCCGCCGAATCGATGGAGCGCGCACCGACCAGATGATAACGGGTCGCCTCCATCTTGGGGCACTCGAGCATTCCCTCGAACCCCGCCTCGCCGCAAAAAAACGCTGCCGGCATGCCGTGCATATTGCCCGACGTCGAACTGAGCGGCGTATTGAAATCGGCATGCGCGTCCAGCCAGAGCACATGCAGCGTCTTGCCCAATCGGTCCGCATGGCGCAGAGCCGCCGCCACCGAGCCGAATGACAGCGCATGATCTCCGCCCAGATAGACCGCGGTCCCGTCCGCAAGCGCCGCTTCCCCTGCATCGGCCAGCGAACGCGCAAATCCGGTCACTTCGCCCACATTGTGCGCCAGCCCATCGAGCGCGAAATCATTGTCCCGCGGCCCAACATCGCCACGGTCGATCACCGTGTGCCCGAGGCCCGACAAGGCGTCCGCCAGCCCGGCAATACGCAGGGCCTTCGGTCCCATCGAGCACCCCTGCCGCCCCGCGCCGCCCTCGATAGGCGCTCCGATCAGGGTGATTGTCCTGGGCTGTGGTCCACGCATGCGCTCTTGCCTCCAAATGCTCACGCCAGCATGCCCAAGCAATGCGAAGACGGAAAGTTGCAAATCTGCGCAATCTGGCACAAGTATTGGCCGATCTGACAAGGACCATTGCGCGATATGCCAAGTACCGACCAATTGGACCGCAAAATTCTGGCATTACTGCGCGACGATGCCCGCCTGCCCATCGCCAGCCTTGCCACAACCCTTGGCGTTTCCCGCACCACAGTCCGGACCCGCATGGAACGCATGGAAGCCAACGGCACCATCTCGGGCTATGGCGTTCGCCTCGGCGAACCCGACGACGCCGAGCGCGTCCGCGCCATAGCCATGATCGAGGTTGAGGGTAGAGGAACCGAAAAGGTCGCCCGCGCCCTCTCGGGCCTACCCCAGGTGCGGGCACTCTACAGCACCAACGGGCGCTGGGACCTCGTCGCCGAAATCGAAAGCGCTTCGCTGCCCGATTTCGATTCCATCCTCGGCGCCATCAGGCTGATCGAAGGCATCAGCCTCAGCGAAACCAATATCCTGCTCGCCGCCCGCTTCCGCCGCTAGCGCCTGTCAGTCCTCCACGGTGGACGCCGCCCGCTCAAGCCTTTACCAATTCAAACGCGCCTTTTCCCTGCGATTCGCCCGGAGGAGAAACCAAGTGTCGATCGGATTTGGCCTTGAGCGACTGGGTCTGCTGACCCTTCGGTTCCCGCGCATCATGGCCATTGCGGTCCTCGCCTTCACGGCCCTTTGCACCTTCCAGCTCACCAAATTCAACATCGACGGCGATCTTTTGCGCCTCTATCGCGGCTCCGGCATCGAATACGACCGCTATATGGCGCTCAACGAAAATTTCGGCACCTTCGAAAACGACGTCTATCTCCTGGTGCGGTCGGACAATCTGACCGACCCTGAAACCCTCGAAGACCTGCGCTTTCTGGGGTTCGAACTCGAACTGAACGAATTTGCCGCCGGCACCATGTCGCCCTTTTCCCTGCGGCGCCCGGCCGAAGGCGGCACCTCGGTGCCCGCCGTTCCCGAGGGCATGGAGACCCGCGCACAAGTGGCCGCCGCTCTTGATGATCTGCGTGCCAACGATCCGCTGATGAGCAACCTCATTCTCGCAGACAATGCGGGGATGGTCATGATCATGTTCCCCGACCCCGAGATCTCGATCGAGCGCGGCGACGAAGCCATGATCGCGTCCATGCGCGAGTTGATCGCCGCCTATGCGAGCGAGGACATCCGGATCGAGCTGACCGGTCCGTCCATCTGGAAACAGGAAGTGCTCAACGCCTCGCGCTTCGACCAGCTCATGTTCATGTTCGCCGGGGTAGCGCTCGGCTTTTTCACGGCATTTTTGAGTTTCCGCACCTTCTGGGGAGCCCTGATCGCCACGTTCGCTCCCGTGGTCACGGCCTTCTGGGTCACCGGCATGACCATTCTGGTGTTTGGCAGCTTCACCTTTCTCACCAACATCGTCTCCGCGCTGGTGCTCGTCATTGCGTTCGCCGAAAGCATGTATTTCTGCCTCTACTGGATGCGGACCGGCAATTCCGGCGTCGATCAGCGCCAGGCGTTGGTCGAGACCGTGCGCAAGGTCAGCCCGGCCTGTGCCCTGACCACCATCACGACGATCATCGCCTTTGTCAGCCTCACCCTCGCGCCGGGACAGGGCTTGCGCGAATTCGCCATCTCCGGTGCCATGGGCATGGCGCTGGCCTTTCTGGCCCTCGTGACCTTCCTGCCGCTGTCGTTGCTGCTCGCCGTGCGCCTGGGCTTTAAGATGCGCAAGACACCGGCCGCCGCTCTTACCGCGCCCATACCCTTTGTTCGCCGCCTGGCCCGCGCCGCCCCGCGCCCGGCAGCGATTGTCGCAATCATTGTCGTGGGCTTGTTGCTCATACCCCATTTCCTGCTCGAAGCGCGGTTCCGCTTCCAGGATTTCCTGCCCCGCGGCAGCGATGCCATCGCCACCAGCGAGCGGATAGATGCCGGCGTCGGCGGCGTGGCGCCCGTCTATATCCGCATACCGCTCCAGGGCGGGCTGACCGAAATGACAGACGGCGATTTTGCCACCGTCGAAAAGGTTCACCAGATCGCCGAAAACAATTTCGGTGCCGGCAAGGCCATTTCGGCCGCCAGCTTCCGGCACTATTCCGACCTGGGATTTTCCCGCGAGCGCATTTTCGAGGCCGTCGGCCCGTTCCTGCGCCAACGCTTCGTAACAGATGACGGCATGCAGGCCCTGCTAACCGCCTTTTCTCCGACATCGGAAAACGCGCAGCAGACGGTGGCCCTTATCGAATCCATGCGCGCCGAACTGGCCGCCGCCGGCATCGAAGGCGCCGAAATCTCGGGCTTTCGCGTGCTCACCGCCTATGCCAGCCTCGATATGATCGCGACGTTGCAGATCAGTCTCGTGCTCGCGGTTTTCTTGTCTGTCGTTTTGATTGGCATCGCCTTTAGGTCCTGGAAAATGGCGCTCGTGGCGGTGATTCCAAACAGCCTGCCGGTCCTTTTGACCGAATTGTTCCTCTATTTATCGGGCATTCACCTGCAGCTCACGACTGTCATTTCCCTAACGATTGCCTTTGGTATCGCTGTCGATGACACAATCCACTTCCTTGCCCATTACGCCCGGGCGCGTGAACGCGGAGAAAGCATTGCCCATGCGGTCGATACGACCCTCGACAGGGTAGGCCCGGCCCTGATCGCAACTACGCTCATCCTGATCGCCGGATGTGCCGTGGTCACGGTTTCGGTTCTCCCCCAGGTCGCCCTGTTCGGCCTTTTGACCATCATCACGCTGCTTGCGGCGCTGATCGGCGATCTGATCGTGTTGCCCGCGCTGCTGATCGGTGGCGGAATGATGTTTGCCAGATGGAGTGAAAGAAAAAATGAGATCCGTGCTTAGATCCACCCTTGCGGGTTGCGCCATCGCCCTTGCGAGCCTGCCGCTTGCCGGACCCGCCTTGGCGGCGCCCGAGGATATAGAATTGCTCAAGAGCTATGTCGGAGAATGGCGCGGTCGGGGCTCTGCCGTACTGGCATCCACCGGCAAGGAGGAAACCGTCGTTTGCCGAATGAGCGTTGAAGATACCGGCGCGGCGCGCATCACATTCGATGGCCGATGCACGCTGGCGGGTCGAACCATCGCGGTGGCCGGCACGATGATCTGGAACGAGCAGGCCAGCCAGTATGAGGCCGCAATGTCTTCGGTTGCCGGTTTCCAGAGCCTGGCCATTGGCCGCCGCAGCGGGGATGACGTCAATTTCGAACTCATCAACCGCAACGCCGAAGGCAAGGAATACCAGATCGAGGCCGCAATGGCCCTTCAGGGCGCCCGGATCGGCATGGACCTCCAGATCACCGATCTCTCGACCGGCGGCATCACCACGGCCCAGGTGCCCTTCAGCCAATAGTGGCAAGCACCCCTTTTGCCGCATATGATAAGGGCGCCTCGCAGCGCCCTTTTTCGTTCAGAACGGGATATCGTCGTCCATGCCGCCCGGCTCGAAGGCTGGAGCACTGGATGGCCGCCCGCGATTTTCGACCTGTCGGCTGCCGCCGCCATAGCCGCCGCTGTCGCGATCGCCGCCACCTTCACCGCGCCCGTCGAGCATGGTCAGCGTCGAATTGAACCCCTGCAACACGATCTCGGTCGTGTACTGGTCCTGGCCGTCCTTTTCCCATTTCCGGGTCTGGAGCTGGCCCTCGATATAAACCTTGGCGCCTTTCTTGAGGTAGTTCTGGGCCACCTTGGCCAGCCCCTCGCTGAAGATCACCACGCGATGCCATTCGGTCTTTTCGCGTGGCTCGCCGGAATTGCGGTCGCGCCAGCGCTCGGACGTCGCGATGCGCAGATTGACCACGGGGTTGCCATTGGGCAGCGACCGCACTTCAGGGTCGGCACCCAGATTGCCCACCAGAATAACTTTGTTCACGCTTCCCGACATATTCGCCTTCCTGTCTCTTGTCCGCCGGACCAGGGTCCGGCCAGTCACGTTGAGCGCACTATATAGCCATCGGCGGCAAAAGTTCAGCGCCCGCAAGTTCTATGCACAACTCGTTTGTTCTCATTTTGTTCTAGATAAATGCGAAATGTCAAGCTTGACGAAATCTAATTTGTTCCTATTATGTTCACAAGCATTGCTGCCGTGCACAAGGCGGCCTTGCAGGCGGGCGGAGTTGTGCTTAAGTGAACCGGACGCCTCCCGCGCCCGTTAAGACTTTTGTTGCCGCCCGCCCGGCCCGCTATCCTTGGATAATCGCCCATGAATGACATTTCCAATCCCAACCGCGACATCGTCATCCGGGGCGCCAAGGAGCATAACCTCAAAAATATCGACGTTCGCCTGCCCCGCGACAAGCTGATCGTGATGACCGGGCTTTCGGGCTCGGGCAAATCCTCGCTCGCCTTCGATACCATCTATGCCGAGGGCCAGCGCCGCTACGTCGAAAGCCTTTCGGCCTATGCGCGTCAGTTCCTTGAAATGATGCAAAAGCCCGATGTGGAAAGCATCGAGGGCCTTTCACCGGCCATTTCCATCGAGCAGAAAACCACGTCGCGCAATCCACGCTCGACCGTGGGGACGGTCACCGAGATCTACGATTATCTCCGCCTGCTGTTCGCCCGCGTCGGCATCCCCTATTCCCCGGCAACCGGGCTCCCCATCGAGAGCCAGACCGTTTCCCAGATGGTCGACAAGGTCATGGCGCTCGAGGAAGGCACCCGCCTTTATCTGCTGGCCCCCATCGTGCGCGGCCGCAAGGGTGAGTACCGTAAGGAACTCGCCGAACTGATGAAAAAGGGCTTTCAGCGCGTCAAGATCGACGGCGCGTTCTACGAGATCGAGGAGGCACCCGCCCTCGACAAGAAGCTCAAGCACGATATCGAGGTCGTGGTCGACCGGGTCGTCGTCAATGGCGATATCGCCGGCCGACTGGCGGAAAGTTTCGAAACCGCGCTGCGTCTGGCCGACGGCATCGCGCTGACCGAATATGCGGACCAGACCGAGGACGACGGCACCCCCAAACGCCTGACCTTTTCGGAAAAATTCGCCTGCCCGGTGTCCGGCTTTACCATTGCGGAAATCGAGCCGCGTCTGTTCTCGTTCAACAACCCCTTCGGCGCCTGTCCGGTCTGTTCAGGGCTCGGCACCGAGGCCAAGATCGATCCCGATCTCGTGGTCCCCGATGGCTCGCTGTCGTTGCGGGATGGCACCGTCCAGCCCTGGTCGAAAACCTCTTCGCCCTATTATCTGCAGACCCTGCAGGCCGTCACCCGCCACTTCAAGGCATCGACCGGCACCGCGTGGCAGGATTTGCCCTTCGAGGTCCAGCACGCGGTCCTGTTCGGCACCGACAAGACCAAGATCGAATTCATCTATGACGACGGATTGCGCAAATATTCGACCCAGAAACCCTTCGAGGGTGTCATCGGCAATCTTGAGCGCCGCTATCGCGAAACCGAATCCTCGGCTGCCCGCGAAGATATCGAGCGCTATATGTCCGCCGCCCCCTGCCCGGCCTGTAACGGCTATCGCCTGAAGCCCGAGGCTCTGGCGGTCAAGATTCATGGATCCCACATCGGCCAGGTGTCCGAGTTGTCCATCAAGGGCGCCGCCGAATGGTTTGCCGATCTGCCTGCCCATCTCAACCAGACCCAGTCGGCAATCGGCGAGCGTATCCTCAAGGAAATCCGCGACCGGCTGGCCTTCCTCAACGATGTCGGTCTGCAATACCTCACGCTTTCGCGCAATTCGGGCTCGCTTTCGGGTGGCGAAAGCCAGCGTATCCGCCTTGCCAGCCAGATCGGCTCGGGGCTGACAGGCGTGCTTTACGTGCTCGACGAACCCTCGATCGGCCTGCATCAGCGCGACAATGCCCGCCTGCTCGAAACCCTGCGCCGCCTGCGCGATCTGGGCAACACGGTCATCGTCGTCGAACACGATGAAGACGCCATTCTCACCGCCGATCACGTCCTCGATATCGGACCGGGCGCCGGTGTTCATGGGGGCCACATTATCGCCCAGGGTACGCCCGACGACATCCTCTCGCATCCCGACAGCCTGACCGGGCAGTATCTCTCTGGCCGCATGGGCATCCCGGTTCCCGCCGAGCGCCGCAAGGCCAAAAAGGGGCGCCAGCTTTCGCTCAAGGGTGCAACCGGCAACAATCTTAAGAATGTCTCGGTCGATATCCCGCTCGGCATGTTCGTGGCCATCACCGGCGTCTCGGGCGGCGGCAAGTCCACGCTGACCGTCGATACGCTCTATCAGGCCATCGCCCGCCGCCTCAACGGCGCGCGCGTGCATCCGGCCCTGCACGAAAGCCTGACCGGGCTCGAACTGCTCGACAAGGTCATCGACATCGACCAGAGCCCAATCGGGCGCACCCCGCGCTCCAATCCCGCCACATATACCGGTGCCTTCACCCACATTCGCGAGTGGTTCGCCAACATGCCCGAATCCAAGGCGCGCGGGTATGGCCCGGGGCGTTTCTCGTTCAACGTCAAGGGCGGGCGCTGCGAGGCCTGCCAGGGCGATGGTGTCATCAAGATCGAGATGCACTTCCTGCCCGACGTCTATGTCACCTGCGATGTCTGCAAAGGTCATCGCTATAATCGCGAAACCCTCGAAGTCCAGTTCAAGGGCAAGTCGATTTCCGACGTTCTCGATATGACGGTCGATGAAGGTGCCGAGTTCTTTTCCGCGGTGCCCGTCATTCGCGACAAGCTCGTCACCCTCCAGCGGGTCGGGCTGGGCTACGTCAAGATCGGCCAGCAGGCGACCACGCTTTCGGGTGGCGAGGCGCAACGCGTCAAGCTGGCCAAGGAGTTGTCCAAACGCGCCACCGGCCGCACGCTCTACGTGCTCGACGAGCCCACCACCGGCCTGCATTTCCACGACGTTGCCAAACTGCTCGATGTGCTCCAGCAGCTTGTCGATACCGGCAACACGGTCATCGTCATCGAGCACAATCTCGAAGTGATCAAAACCGCCGACTGGATCATCGATCTTGGCCCCGAGGGCGGCGATGGCGGCGGCGAGATCGTTGCCGTCGGCACCCCCGAGCAGGTCGCCGAGAGCCCCCGCTCCCATACCGGCCACTTCCTCAAGGAAATCATGGAGCGCCGGCCTTTGCGCATGACCGCGGCGCAATGACCTGCCGCACAGAAGGCCCGATGCCATGCGCCCCATGCAGGGGCGGCGTGCGCGTGGCCCGATAACGCACTGTCGTGATTCGGGCCTATCCTTGTGGGGTGCAAGCAACCCGCATGGAGGATTCCATGTTCGTCCGTATCGCCTGGAGACAATCGAAATTCCCTGGCGCAGACCCGCGAAGTCTGCGCCGAATAGCCCCCGTTCCCCGGCGTGGCTGCGACGATCTGGAAATCCCGGTTCGGGATTTCACCAAGATGACCAAGGGCCTTTTCGACCGCCAGGAATAGTCCGGCAAGACAACGCGCGGCGCTCCGTTACCCCGGAGCGCCGCTCTCCATTTGTCCCTTCGCCCAGCCATGCGAAAACCGCATGCCCGAAATGACCAAATCCCTAGTGCAAAGGTCGTCTTTAAGGGGCTATATCCCGGTCATCGAAACGAAAGGAACATCACATGGGTATTCGTAAGACTTTTCAGAAGTGGTCGGCCTACCAGCAGACGGTTCGCGAACTGAATTCGCTTGGCAACCGTGAACTCACCGACCTCGGCATCACCCGCGGCGATATCGAACGCATCGCGCGCGATCATGCCAGCCAGCTTTAAGCTTCAGACGACCTCCAACGTCCGAACACGAAAAAGGCATCCTTGACCGGGATGCCTTTTTTGACTCACGGCACCGCGCGCGCCCGCAATTCCTCATAGGAAATGCACACTGTCTTGTCGAAGGCCGCCCGCTGTTTGAGCCGGCCATGCCAGGCCTCGATTCCCGGCAATGAAGGCAGCGCGATATCCATGGTCGTCAGGCGATAAAGCGAAACCCCCGCAACGATATCGGCGTAGCTGAACCCATCGCTGGCCAGATGGTCGGTCTTGTCCAACTGCCTGTCCATCATCCGCAACGCCGCTACCGTCTCCTCGAGGGCCGCCGCGATCGCCGATCTGTCATGCTTTTCAGGTGCCGTGCGCACCAGAAGCCAGAACAGGCGTATCCACGCAGGCTGAAAGGTCGTCGCCGTCCAGTCCGTCCACTGATCGATTGCCGCCCGATCCTTCGGCGCCTCGGGCCACAGTTCTGTGCCGCCAAACGCCGCCGCGACATAACGCACCACGGCATGGCTCTCCCAGACCGTCAGTTGACCATGCTGAAGCACCGGCACCAGCCTGTTGGGGTTCAGAGCGCCGAATTCCGGCGTATCCAGCCCTCCGAATCGGCCACCCGCTTCCCGCAATTCGAACGAAGCCCCCGTCTCCTCAAGCGCCCAGCGCGCCTTTTGCAGATTGGCCGAGCTCGCCCGTCCCCAAAGTATCAGATCCGTCATAAAAAGCTCATTTGTTAAGCAAGGCTGAATCGCCCGCCCAATAGTCATGCAGAACATGCAAGGCGGCAATGAACAATTACCCTCTGCACATGGGCGCCGATTCTCATTAGCTAAAGGGCGTAAGACGAAAGGAGATACAAAATGGACATTCGCAAGACTTTCAAGCGTTGGTCGGCCTACCAGCAGACGGTTCGTGAACTCAACGCTCTCGGCAATCGCGAACTGGGCGATCTCGGCATCGCACGCTCGGACATCCAGCGCATTGCTCGCGACCATGCCAGTGCGCTCTAACCGCACTGGCCGCAATGATCAGACAGTCTGAAGGGCGCTCTTGAATGGAGCGCCCTTTTTCTTTTGCCCCGGGTTAGCCTTCAGGAACATCGCGCGGCACTTGTCCGTTCTCCCTTTCTCCAAAAAAGAAAGGGAAAGTCATGCAAAACCTGCAAGGCAAATCCATAGCAGTTCTTGCCACCAACGGTTTCGAACAGTCCGAACTCGAAGTTCCGCGTGACAAGCTGCGCGAGGCCGGCGCAACGGTTCATGTCATCTCGCTCGAACCCGGCCAGATCAAGGGTTGGGACAAGGATGACTGGGGCCGCGCCGTCGACGTCGACAAGACGCTCGAGAGCGTCTCGGCCGATGATTACGACGCCATCGTCCTCCCCGGTGGCCAGATCAACCCCGACCTGCTGCGGGTTGAACAAAAGGCCCTCGATTTCATCAGCAAATTCTGGGCCGACAAGAAAGTCGTCGCCGCCATCTGCCACGCCCCTTGGCTGCTTGTCGAAACGGGCATCGCAAAGGGCCGCAAGATGACGTCCTACCCTTCGGTCAAGACCGACGTCATCAACGCCGGCGCGCAATGGGAAGACAGTTCGGTCGTCACCGATCAGGGCCTCGTCACCAGCCGCAATCCCGGCGATCTCGACGCCTTCTGCGAAAAGATCGCCGAGGAGATCAATGAGGGCCGGCACGAGCGCCGCGCCGCCTGACTCAAACACCTGTGACCAAACGCAGCGCGCGGCAGTCTTGGATTGCCGCGCGCTTTTCGTCTATAGCCTTCCCAGCTTCATAAACGGATGGTGTCATGGCGAAAATTCATGTGATCGGTGGCGGTCTTGCAGGGTCCGAGGCGGCCTGGCAGGCAGCCCAGGCGGGCGTCGACGTGGTGCTGCACGAAATGCGTCCGGTCAAACCCACCGACGCGCACCACACAGATGGCTTTGCCGAGCTGGTGTGCTCGAACAGTTTCCGCTCCGACGATCATGAACATAACGCCGTTGGCCTGCTGCACGAGGAAATGCGCCGCGCCAATTCGCTCATCATGGCCTGTGCCGACAAAAGCGCCCTGCCTGCCGGCGGCGCGCTGGCCGTCGATCGCGACGGCTTTTCACAAATGGTGTCCGAAGCGCTCGAGGCCCACCCCCGCATCACCATCGCACGCGAGGAGATCGCCGGCCTGCCTCCCGCCGAATGGGACAATGTCATCGTCGCCACCGGCCCGCTGACCTCGCCCGCTCTCGCCGCGGCCATCCAGGAGTTGACCGGCGAAGATTCGCTGGCCTTTTTCGATGCCATCGCCCCCATCATCCATTATGACAGCATCGATCTCGATATCGTCTGGGCCCAGTCGCGCTACGACAAACCCGGCCCTGCCGGCACCGGCGCCGATTATCTCAACTGCCCGATGACCCAAGAGCAATACAATGCCTTCATCGACGCGCTTCTGGCCGCGCCGCTTCACGAATTCAAGGACTGGGAGATCGTCCCCTATTTCGATGGCTGCCTGCCCATCGAAGTCATGGCCGAACGCGGCCGCGAAACCCTGCGCTTCGGTCCCATGAAGCCGGTAGGGCTCACCAACCCGCGCGATCCGGAAACCAAGCCCTATGCCGTGATCCAGCTTCGCCAGGACAACGCGCTTGGCACGCTCTGGAACATGGTCGGTTTCCAGACCAAGATGCGCTATGGCGTCCAGACCGAAATCTTCCGCATGATCCCCGGGCTCGAAAACGCCCAGTTTGCACGGCTTGGCGGCTTGCATCGCAACACATTCCTCAATTCCCCCAAGGTGCTGGGGCCAGACCTCAAGCTCAAGGCCGATCCGCGCCTGCGGTTCGAGGCGCGCCGGGCGCTGGTCGGGGTCTGGGTCGTCGCGCTGGTCGGCATCGCGATCCTGCTCACGCTCAACGTGGTGAACCTGCGCGC